>DASQQH010000001.1:0-3412 GCA_035643555.1 Acidimicrobiales bacterium
CCACGGCGAAGATCCCCAGCAGGCCGACGATGAGCAGGCCGTAGAGGGGATAGGCAAGGCGTTCGAAGCGGTGGTAGTCGATGGCCGCCACCACCACCATGACCACCAGCCCGGCCAGGCTCCACATGGCCTGACGCTTGAGGAAGTGGGTGGGGCTGCTCCCCGCGTGCAGGAGGTCGCCCCTGGTGGCGGTGTAGACCATCAGCACCCCGATCCCCGAGACCACGAGGGTGGTGGCCACCAGCGCCACGTCGAGATGGGCCAGCCGGCGCCGCCACAGCGGACGGGCGAAGCGACGGTCGACGACGAACTGGGCCAAGGTCACTCCCGGAGGCTGGAACCCCGGACCGGGCCGCGCCCGGTCCGCCCCGCAACCCTACCCGCGGCGACCCCCGGCCGGGTGGCCGCCTGGCCCGGGTGGGGGGCGTCCCCGCTACCCATCCAGACCTGACCCCCCCCGCCTGCCACGCTGGCCCGTCGTGATCGCCCGGGGGTCGGTGGCCACCACCGGGTCGTCCAGGGGGACCACCGGGCGGGGGTCGAGACGGCGGTGCTCGTCCTCGACCAGGCGCACGGCCGTCCCCGTGGCGGAGAACTCGATGGCCCTCGATCCCCAGGTGTGGGCGCCCTGGGTGGTGGTCACCCCCACCACCCCCTCGGCCTTGAGCTGGCGGGCCTGGTGGTGGAGGCGACCCATGGCCAGCTCCCGGGCCTCGTAGAAGGCCTGGGTGTAGCCCTCGAGCTCGACGTTCTGGCCCTGGTTGGCGACCCACCTGCCCACCCCCTGGCGGGCGACGTGGTAGACGCAGCTGCCCATCACCAGCCCCAGGGGCTCGTAGCCGGCGCGCTGGAGCAGGTAGAAGTCCTGCCCGGAGAGGTCGCTCGTGAACGGTCGGTGCTGGCGCCGGGGCAGGGCGTCGGGTCCCGCCGCCACCGCCGTGCCGATGGCGACGAACTCCATCAGATGCCGGGAGGGCTCGAACATCTCGATGGTGAGGCGGACCCCCACCACCCCGTCGCCCCCCACCTGGCGGGCCTCCTCGACCAGGCGCCGGTTGACCGCCACCCGGGCGGCCGCCATGGCCTCGGACAGGGCGGTCACCTCGGTGTTCTGGCCCAGCATGCCGAAGGTGTAGCCCACGTGGTAGATGACGCTCGCCATCACCAGGCCCCGGGGCTCGTAGTCGACCTCCTTCAACAGGATGGCCTCGTCCACGGTCAGGTCCGAGGAGAACACCCGCCCCTGGTGCCGCTCGCCGTGGCCCTCCCGGAGGCAGGCCAGGGCGGCGTCGATGGGCGCCGGGCCGCCCAGCCCCCCCGCGGCCCCGGGTCCCCCGTTGGCTCGGTCGGCGCCGGTCACCTGCGGTCCCGGAGCCGCATCATGGCCAGGGGGGGCTCGGGCATGGGGGCCGCGCTGAAACGACGCACGGCCGTGCCCAGGGTGAACAGCTCGAGCAGCTTGGCCTCGCCCGGCAGCTCGTGGATGGAGAACTCCACCTCGACCCCCACCACCCCGTCGCCCACCTCGGCGGCCTCCCGCTCCAGGCGCTCCACCGCCAGCTCCCGGCACCGCTGGGCCGCCTCGCTCACCTGGGGCAGCTCGGTGTTCGCCCACGACCCCATCCGCCACTCCATGCCACAGCCCGGGTCCACCTCGATGGCGCAGATGCCCATCGTCACCGCGCAGGGCACGTACCCGGTGCCGACCAGCTTGCCCAGGGACTGGCCGCTCAGGTGCGAGGTGAAGGGGAACGCCAGGGGTGGCGATCCCGGTCGGTGGACGGCGGTGCCCACCGCCGTGAACTCCATCAGCCCGGCCACCCCGCGGGGGCGGGAGAACCGCAGGCGCACCCCCGCCACGCCGTGGGCCCCGAGCTCCTGGGCCTCCTGGCCCATGCGGGACATGGCCAGGTTGCGTGCCTCGACCATCCCCCGCTCGTGGAGGGTGTGCTCCCAGTTGTAGCCGGTGCGCATGTCCTCGTGCATGAAGGTGTGCGGGCAGTACCACACGCTGGAGTACCCGCCCCCCGCGCTGCGGAAGTAGCGGGGACCCCACTGGGCCCCGATGTGGTAGACGGAGCTGCCCATCACCAGCCCCAGGGGCTCCAGGCCGGCGGCCCTGACCGCCGCCAGCTCGGCCACCGACAGGTCGCTGGTCCAGGCGCCCCCCGCCTCGGTGTCGGCCAGGCGCTCCCGGGCGGAGACCGGGAGGCCACCGTGGGCCAGGGAGGCCACGCTGGCCTCGGTCCGGGCGGCAGCGGCGGCGTCGTCCAGCATGCCGGCCTCCTCCCCCCGCCGCTCCGGGCCCCGGGCCGGGGCCCCACGGTCCCCGCCGGGTTCCCCGGTGCCGTCGTCGGTCCCCTCGGCCATCAGCGATCCAGGGACAGGACCATCTGGGGCTGGGGGATGACGTGGTCGGCCCGCAGCGGTCGGACCGCCGTGCCCACCGCCAGGAACTCGATCACGTGGCTGCCCCAGAAGTGGGACTTCTCGACCAGCTGCACCCCGACGATCCCCTCGGCACCCAGCTTCTCCGCCTCCTCCTGCATGCGCTCCATGGCCAGCTCCCGGGCCTCGTAGAGGGCCTGGGTGAAGTTGGGCATCTCGGTGTTCTGCCCGATCTGGCCGAGCTTGGTCCCGAGCCCCTGGTGGGCCACGTGGTAGACGCAGGTCCCCATGACCAGGCCGAGGGGCATGTACCCCGAGCGGACCAGGGTCCAGAAGTCCTGTCCGGAGAGGTCGCTCGTGAAGGGCAGCCCCGTGGGCGCCCGCCAGCTGGCGCCGTCCGAGGAGGACACCGCCGTGCCGATGGCGATGAACTCGGCGGAGTGCTGGCCCCACTCGTAGAAGTTGATGTCCAGGCGCACCCCCACCACCCCATCGGCGTCGAGGACGTTGGCCTCCTCCTCCATCCGGGTCATGGCCAGCTCCCGGGCGGTGTACATGGCCTGGGACAGGGTGGTCAGCTCCTGGTTCTTGCCCCAGCTCTTGCGCTGGATGCCGATGTGGTAGATGGAGCTGCCGAAGACCAGCCCCCTCGGGTTGAAGCCCGCCTCCTTCACCAGCAGGAACTCGTTGACGGACAGGTCCGAGGTGAACAGCCCCGGGTGTCCCTCCCCCGTCTCGGACTCCTCCAAGCGCTTGAGGGCATCGGGGGGCAGGCCGGCGGTGGGGTCGGTGGTCGCCATGTGCTGCGATCTCCTCCTGTCAGGTCAGCAGCGACTGCAGAGTCGTCCGGGTGGCGGCGCTGCGCCGCGCCTCGTCGGCCAGCCCACGGGCCAGCGACCCCAGCCAGGTGTCCAGGTCCAGCTCCTCAGTGCGGAGCACCACCCCCCGGACCCTACGGCGGGCGTGGCAGGAGAGGCGCCCCTTCGAGCGGGACACGGTGAGCACCTGGGACCCCAGCTCAACC
>DASQQH010000002.1:0-3081 GCA_035643555.1 Acidimicrobiales bacterium
CCAGGCGAGGTCGGCCTTGGCCTTGGCGTTGGACGCCCCCCGGGCCTCGGTCATCATGACCAGGCCCTCCCCGGCGACCAGGCGGGCGACCCAGAACGGGACCCGGCGTGGTGGCTTGGCGCCGAGGGCACGGGCGAGCGCCGGCAGCCAGTCACGCATGGGCGCGGGCTCGTCGTCGACGACGTTGTAGACGGCCGGGCCGTCACGGTCCAGGGCGGCCACCGTGGCCGCCGCCGCGTCGTCGAGGTGGACAAAGGACATGACGCCGCTGCCGTCGCCGACCAGTGGGGTGCGCCGGTCCCGCACCGACCGGGGGAGCCCCTCGTCGCCGGGGCCGTAGAAGCCGCCGTAGCGCAGGGCGATCCCACCGGCGTCGGTCACCACCCGGTCAAGATGGTCCATGGCGGCGAAGGTCTGCCGGGCGGGCCGGGGTGGGGACGGGTCGAGGCCGTCCTCCTCGGTCTTGACCCACGCCCCCTCCCGCGCGTAGCGGTAGGGGGCGAAGCTCTGGGCGACGAACCGTCCCACCCCCGCCCGGCGGGCCCCGGCAAGCAGGTTGTCGACCCCCTCGGTCCGCAGGCGGTTGGTCGCCGCGAAGGCCCGGTCCAGGCTCCTGCCGATGCGCACCCCCGCCAGGCCGGTCGCCTGGTACACGATGGCGTCGGGTCGGGCCGTTGCGACCGCGTCGTGGGCCGCTCCGGCGTCCAGGGCGTCGAGGACGAGGGGGTCCGCGCCGAGCGCGGCCAGGCCCTCGGCCCGAGCCGGCGAGCGCGACGTGCCGACCACGCTGTGGCCGGCCTGGCGGAGTTGGGGGATCAGTCGGGTGCCGATCGCTCCGGTGGCTCCGACGACCATGACTCGCATGAGGGTCTCCTTCTTCGATTGCGTCGGCTGTGGCCGGCGACACACCCGATGGCGGGTCCGCCGAACGTCTGGGACCCGCCGGCCGCAGCGCCGGACACCTCCGTGGGTCTGGGGTGCACGCTCTTGACACCTGGGGCTACCCGGACGTGACAACGACGGGGGAGCCGGCGGGGGGCATGGTGCCCGAGCATCTCCGGGCGAGGCGGTCCAGGGCGGGATGCGCCCCGCCGAGCGGTGGCCGAGCCGGTGCATGCGGCGGTCCCTGGCCCGCCGGCTGGCGTCAGCGGCGCAGCGGTATGCGGCGGGAGGCGTGCGACGCCCGACCTGGGCCCGCCCCGGTCCTGGTGCTGGTCACGACGTGGCGGCGCCGGAGCGTCGGGAACCCGGGCGGCACCGGGGCGTGGCCCGGATCGCCGGGAGGTGGACCCGGGAGGGACGGGGGAGGGGGGCGCTCATGCCCACCACCGCCTCGCGGGCGAGGTTGGGCGGGGCTGCCGGGGGCAGACAAAAGCGGGGTCCGCCTGAGGCGGACCCCGCTTTTGTCATGTGGCCGAGGGCTTGCCAGGGCCTAGTACGGCGGGTTCGTTGGGGACCCGTCGAAGTAGTTGTTGTGCACGTGGACGTTCTTCGGTGGATACGTCTGGATGTCGATCGGGGCCAGGAAGGGACCCATCGGCTTGGTCTGGGGACCGTAGGCGGTGTCCTTGCCGTTGACGACCGTCCCGTTGATGCAGTTGTTGTCGATATGGTCGCCGTTGCCGCTGTCTGCTATCCCCACCTGGTAGGCGGTGTACTGCAGGTGCGGGTTCTCGGCCGTGAAGCCGCTCATGTTGGTCTGGCCGTTGGTCTTGCTGATGCAGTTGTTGTCGATGTGGATGTCCGTCGGCGTATTGGGCGCCTTGCCCATGGCATTGCCTTCGGCCACGTAGACCGCCACGTCATTGTTGTGGAGGTCGTTCTTGTGGATCTGGACGTCCTTGGACAGCGGGCCGAGGCCATAGCCACCGAAGACGAGGATGCCGCTCGACGAGGCACCGCCGGTGGGACGCTGAGCGCTGTACTCGTTGCCCGTGACGGTGTTGTCGGCCACCTTGCCGGTCGCCCCGTAGAGGAACTCGATGCCGTTTCGGGCGATCTTGGTCGTGGGGCCCCCGCCGTTGACGGTGTTGTCGGCGGCCTCGATCCAGGTGCCCGGGCCATCCGCCCGCAGGCCGTTCTTCTGGTACCCCTTGATCACGGTGTGGAAGACCTCGCCGTGGCCGACGAAGTTGCCCTTCGGGGAGACGTTGGACGACTGGGGGGTCAGGCTTCTGGCCCCGATCGCCACGCCCATCCCGTACTGGTCACCGCCGAAGGCGGCCTGGTTCGCCGCCCGGATGTTGAGCACCTGGTCGTGCTCGAGGCGCACGTTGCCCTTGCCGAGCTGCAGCACGCCGAAGGCCTCGCCCGCGGGGCCGACGTTCTGGAACGGTCCCTTGATCGTGAGGCCCTTGACCGCCACGTCTGCCTTGCCCAGCACCGTGACGATGGAGTTCGGCGTCTGCAGGAGCCGCTTCGTGAAGAAATTCTTCGGTGTCGGCGGGTTGGCGGGCACCTTCACGGTGGCACCGGGATCGCCGGTGAGGTTGAGGTCCTTGCCCTTGATGAAGACACGCTGCACATAGGGCGTGGCGCCACAGAGGTACACCGTGTCACCGCTCGACGCGGCACGGACCGCCTTCTCGATATGGGAGTACGCGGCCGTGGCGCAGCTGGTGTCCTGGGCACCGGTGGTTGCCGAGTGGCTCACGTAGAGGGTGCTGTGTGGATCGTTGTTGGCCTGGTGGCCGGTCTGGGCGAGGGCTGGGGCCGCGGTCAGCCCGACCGTCGCCGCAACTGCTGCGCCGCCCACGAGGATCCGCCTCAGTGGTTTCATGGGCGAACCCTCCCGTGGCGCGAAAGAATCCCCGACCCCGTCATAGGTTGGAACCTCCCCGACGCGACGTGACCCCGCCGCGTCTGTCGCTTCTCTGATTGCGAGACTAGGTCTTGCGAACTAGCCCCCGTCAAGACCCTATTGGGCGGGTGTCGATCGCCCGCCACGCGACGCGACGTCGTGAACAGAAAGCATTACTGCCTGGTAACTCCAGGTGCGCAGCGATTATCCCTGCCGTCGCGCTGGTGGCGGGTGGGCCGTCGGGCGGGGGCCATGGACGGTGGCCTGGGCGGGTTCCGGGC
>DASQQH010000003.1:0-3958 GCA_035643555.1 Acidimicrobiales bacterium
CCGCCGCCACGAGGGCGACACCCTGGCCGTCGGGGGAGCCGATGAGCACGACGGCGGTGACCCCGGGCTGGTCCCGCACGGCCACGGCCAGGTCCCGGAGCTCGTTGCGGGGCAGGTCGTCCCGGCGTACCACCACCACCCCGTCGCTGGCCTGCTCACCGAGCTCGGTCGCCTCCTGGTGGATGGCCTGGGCCCGCAGCGCCTTGACCTCCTCGGAGACGGCCCGGACCTGGGCGGTCAGCCGCTCGATGCGATCGGGCACCTCCTCGGTGGTCGGGGCCCGGAGCAGCTCGGCCGCCCGGGCCAGCACCCCCTCCCGCCGCCGAAGGTGGGCGAGGGCGGGCTGCCCGGTGAGGGCCTCGATCCGCCGGGTGTTGGCGCCGATCGAGCCCTCCGAGAGGATCTGCAGGGGGCCCACGGCCCCCAGGGTGTCCACGTGGGTCCCCCCGCACAGCTCGACCGACCCGTCCCCGGCGTGGACCACCCGCACCTGGTCGCCGTAGCGCTCGCCGAAGAAGGCGATGGCGCCGGTCGCGTCGGCCTGCTCGCGGCTCATGACCTCGGTGTGGACGGCGTCGTTGGCCACCACCGTGGTGTTCACCAGGTCCTCGATCCTCGCCAGCTCCTCCGGGCCGACCGGGCTGAAGTGGCTGAAGTCGAAGCGCAGCCGGTCGGGGGCCACCAGGGAGCCCTGCTGCTTGACGTGGGGACCCAGCACCTCCCGCAGGGCCCAGTGGAGCAGGTGGGTCCCGGTGTGGTTGCGTCGGATGGCCTCCCGGCGCGCCACGTCGACCTGGGCGGTCGCCTGCTGGCCGGGCTGCAGGGTCCCCTCCACCACCACGCCGTGGTGGCGCACCAACTCGGGCAGCGCCGCGGTGGTGTCCACCACCGCCACCCGCCCGGTCTCGGTGGCGATGACCCCGGTGTCGCCCACCTGGCCGCCGCCCTCGGCGTAGAAGGGGGTGCGGTCGAGGAACACCTCGACCCGGGGTCCGGCCGGGCCCCCGTCCTCCCCGGTCGCGTACCCGTCGTCGATGACCAGGAGCACCCGGGCGGTGGCGTCGTAGGCGTCGTAGCCGAGGAAGGTCGTGGTGCCCACCTGCTCGACCAGCTCCCGGTACCGGGGAAGGTGCTCGCTCTCCTCCTCCCCGCCCAGGCCGGCCGCCCGGGCCCGGGACCGCTGCTCGGCCATGGACTCCTCGAAGCCGGCCAGGTCCACCTCCACGCCCCGCTCGGCGGCGATCTCCCGGGTCAGGTCGATGGGGAAGCCGTAGGTGTCGTGGAGGCGGAAGGCCACCTCGCCCTCGATCCGCCCGGCGCCCCGGGCCAGCTCCTCGTCGAGGATGGCCGAGCCGGCCTTGAGCGTGTGGCGGAACCGCTCCTCCTCCCGGCCGAGGATCCCCTCGATGAACGAGACCTGGGCCGCCAGGTCGGGGTAGGCGGTGGCCATGACCTCGGCCACCGCCCCGGCCAGGGGCGGGGTGACCGCCGTGGTGACCCCCAGTTGGTAGGCGTGGCGGACGGCGCGGCGGATGATCCGGCGGAGCACGTAGCCCCGGCCCTCGTTGGAGGGCAGGACCCCGTCGCCCACCAGGAACGACATCGCCCGGCCGTGGTCGGCCATGATCCGCAGCCCGATGTCGGTGGCCTCGTCGACCCCGGAGCGGAGCCCGGTCGCCGCCTCGGCGGCCGCCACGATCGGGGCCAGGACGTCGGTCCCGAACACCGAGTCGGTCCCCTGGAGGATGGACAGGATCCGCTCCAGGCCCGCGCCGGTGTCGATGTTCTTCTTGGGCAGCTCCACGAGGCTGCCGTCGGGCTGCTGGTCGTACTGGGTGAAGACCAGGTTCCAGATCTCGACGTAGCGCTCCCCGCTCCCCTCCGCCGGCCCGCCCGGGGCCCCGTAGGCCTCGCCCTTGTCGTAGTGGAGCTCCGAGCAGGGGCCACAGGGCCCCGTGTCCCCCATCCGCCAGAAGTTGTCCTCGCCCATGCGCTGGATGCGCTCGGGGGGGAAGCCGACCTCGGTGGTCCACACCTCGACCGCCTCGTCGTCGCTGTCGTGGACCGTGACCCACAGCCGGTCCGGGTCGAGGCCGAGGACCTCGGTCACGAAGGCCCACGACCAGGGGATGGCATCGGCCTTGAAGTAGTCGCCGAAGCTGAAGTTCCCCAGCATCTCGAGGAAGCTCAGGTGCCGGGTCGTGCGGCCCACCAGCTCGAGGTCGCTCTGCTTGCCCCCGGCGCGCATGCACTTCTGCACCGTCACCGCCCGCGAGTACGGGGGGACCTCGTCGCCGGTGAAGTACGACTTGAACGGCACCATCCCCGCCACCGTGAACAACAGGGTGGGATCGTGGGGGATGAGGCTGGCCGAGGGCACGGCCACGTGTCCCCGCTCCACGAAGAACTGGGTGAAGGCGGCGCGCAGCTCGTTGGCGTCCATGTCGGCCACGAGCCTACTTGGCCTTCCTCCCCCTCTAGCGTGGGGTTGTGCGGGTGCTGCTCGTTTCCACCTACGAGCTGGGCCACCAGCCCCTCCACGTGGCCTCCCCTGCCGCCGCCCTGCTCCGGGCCGGCCACGAGGTGCGGTGTCTGGACCTGGCGGTGCAGCGCTTCGACGTGGAGGGCGCCGAGGCGCTGGGCTGGGCCGAGGCCGTGGCCTTCTCGGTGCCCATGCACACCGCCATGCGCCTGGCGGTCGCCGCCGCCCGGGCCCTGCGCCGGTCACGACCTGGGGTCCCCGTGTGCCTCTACGGGCTCTACGCCCCGGTGAGCCGGGACCTCACGGTGGGGGCGGTCGCCGACCGGGTCATCGCCGGGGAGTACGAGCCGGCGCTGGTGGCATGGGTGGACGGCCTGGCGGCCGGACCGCCGGGGGAGGACCGGGAACCGCCGCCGGTGTCGGTCGAGCTGGGCCGGAGCGCCTTCACCCTGCCCGCCCGCCACCTGCTGCCCACCCTCGACCGCTACGCCCACCTGGCGGTCGGCGACGACCACCGCCTGGTGGGCTACGTCGAGGCCACCCACGGCTGCTCGCACCGGTGCCGGCACTGCCCGGTGCCGGTCGTCTACCAGGGCCGGACCCGGGCGGTCGACGAGGAGGTGGTCCTGGCCGACGTGGACCAGCTGGTGGCGGCGGGCGCCAGCCACATCACCTTCGGTGACCCCGACTTCCTCAACCGGCCCCAGCACGCCCACCGGGTCGTGCGGGCCCTCCACGACGCCTTCCCCCACCTGACCTTCGATCTGACCGTCAAGGTGGAGCACGTGCTGCGCCACGACACCCTCTGGGCGGAGCTGGCCTCCCTCGGGTGCCTGTTCGTGACCTCGGCGCTGGAATCGGTCGACGACGCCACCCTGGCCCGGCTGGACAAGGGCCACACCGTGGCCGACGCCGCCCGGGCCGTGGATCTGCTGGGGGACCAGGGGATCGACCTGCGACCCTCGTTCCTGCCCTTCACCCCCTGGACGACCCTCGGCCAGGTCGTGGACCTGGTGGACTTCGTGGCCGCCCACGACCTGGTCCCCAACGTCGACCCCGTGCAGTACAGCATCCGCCTGCTCCTGCCCGAGGGGTCGTTGCTGCTGGAGCGCGCCGACCTGGTCCCCCGGCTCCTCGGCTACGACGCCGAGGCGCTGACCTGGACCTGGCGGTCACAGGACCCCCGGGTGGACGAGCTCCAGGGCGAGCTCGCCGCCCTGGCCCGGGACGCCGCCACCGAGCCCGTGGCCGAGACCTACCACCGGGTCCGCCACACGGTGGCCGCCGCCGCCGGCCGGGACCCCGTCCCGGCGCCCGCCGCCGCCGGCGCCGGGGAAGCCCGACCACGGCTCACCGAGCCGTGGTTCTGTTGAGCGGAGCCCACCGAGGGCCAGTTCGGCTCTCTCGATCCCGGGGGGTGACGCGGCGGGCCACCACCGGCGGGGGCCCGCCAACCAGGCCGGTCACTGGGCGGGG
>DASQQH010000004.1:0-2130 GCA_035643555.1 Acidimicrobiales bacterium
ATATCCCCGTGGCCGATCACGACTGCCCGGGACCTCCCGCTGGGTTCGACGGCACCTTCCCGACCGGTGGGGAGAAGCGGGTCCCGGAGGAGGAGGGCAGGCGTCCGATGGGTGAAAGGCGATCCGGCGGAGCCGCCCTGCTCCTCCGTCGACCCGTGGCCTAAATACCCGGCGACCCGAGAGGTCAAACGGGTAGTTGGCCCGGCGCCCCCGCTGGGCTCCGTTGGGGCCCCCGGGCCGGGCCAGGCCAGAATGCGGGCATCACCGGAGGTGGGCATTGCCCCCACGCCACCCGAGGAGAACGAGCACGACGCTGGTGTCCCGTGGCTCGGCGCCTCCTCGACGGGCGGGCCGATCGATGGGGACTCCGCCATCGCCGATTGTCGGCGATTGTCGAGGACCCGGCCTCCGTGAGCGCCCACAGAACCACGAGGTCCGGCAGGCGCCCATTGCCACCGGACCCGCCATCCCGGGCCTTTGACGCCGGTTTCAGGTCGAGCGAAGGCGTGGGCGCCACCCTCCCGAGCGGCCACCACCATCCACGGGGCTCACCCGGCCTGCTCCGGGTCGAACCCGTGGATGGTGGTGGCGAGGGCACCCAGACACCCGTTGCCGCCGCACGCGGTGCCACCAGGGGCCCCCGGTCGGCTTGGTTCGGAATGGCCGCGACGGTCGGGCAGGCTCGATCCCGCCCAGTCGCAGCTTCCCGTCGGCTGACCGTCACCGGCGGAGAATGCCGCCGTCGGGCCCAGTGCCCACGCTTCCCCGCGGCGGCCTGTCAACCCCTACTGGTGGGCTGAAGCGTAGGCGTCCCGGACCTCCTGGGAGATCCGGCCCCGGTCGCTGACCTTGTACCCATGGGCCCTGGCCCATTCCCGAACCGAGGTGAGCTCGGCCTTGGCTGAACGCTGCCGGGGCTTGGCCTGGGGTGTGGAGCTCTCCTGACGACGACGCCGCCTCGTGGTGGCCTTGCCATTCTCCGCCTTCCGGGCCATGTCCACGTACGGGCGGATCGACTCGTTGAACTCCTCGAGATGGTCCGCGCACAGGTCGATCTCGTAGTCGCCACCCTCGAAGCCGAACCGCACGGTCTCTAGACCGTCGGTGTCGTCGTTCTCATCGATGTCACAGGTGACGACAACCTGAATGTTTCGTGCCATGCAGGCAAGCCTCCGAATCTACTCAACGGAATGGATCGCCACAGAGGATAGCGGGTTCGCGTTGGCAAGCGGTAGATCGTTCGCCTCATCGTCGGATCCGGGCGGTCATGACCAACTCCCGGCTTGTGGGCGGCAATCACCGACCGACCCGGAATGGCACCTGGAGACGGGGCCCGAGGGGCAGGGGCCACCGCCTGTCCGGGTCGGGATGGGGACCCGCTGACAAGAAGCCACGGGGCCAATGCGCGCCGAGACCAGGGAAGCCGTTCTTCCTGAGGCGTTGCCAGAGGCCCTCCCGCCTGCGCGGAGAGGCTGAGCGATGAGCTTCCGGGTTGGGGGCGAGTCGGCGGGTATGGCGGAGGTGGGACCGTTGTCGGGACGGGTTGTCGGCGGGGATGCGCTTTGGCGTCCGGGCCCGTGTGGAGGGTGTGGGTGGCAGGGCGCGACGACAACAGCCACCGCCACTTGTCCAGCGCCGCGGCGAATGGCGCTCTCCCGGTGGCGTGCAGCGACGCCAGCGGGACGCCTTCCGCATAGCAACTGGCTGATGGCCGCCAACCCGCCGATCTGGGTGCCACGGAAGACCCACCGTATCCGACGATATCGGCGAGAGCACACTCCTGGCCCGCCCGACGGCAGTCGTTTGGGCCACGTTCGCACGGGTCGTCCCCCCGGACACTCGGTCGGTGGAGCGTTGCACCGGGACCTCGGGTCCGGAGGTCGGGTGGTGGAACGTCGTGCGGGAAAGGCCAGACGCTAGTGCAGGTCCTGGCCCCACCATCGGTCTCCCGGTCAGCGGCGTCCCATGTTGCCGCAGGCGGGAGGCCTTGCAGCCCACCCGTTTCCCTCGTCACTTCCCCGGGGTGGCAGTGAACCCCCGGACCGGTCGAAGGACAACGCCACGGTGGCCGGAGAAGATCCCCGCCGGACGGTCCCGCGACGGTCATTCCCGGTAGCCGGCACCGCGAGG
>DASQQH010000005.1:0-6472 GCA_035643555.1 Acidimicrobiales bacterium
GGACCCCTCCCTGCGGCGGTTCCGCTACGGGGTCCAGGTCAACTCCCTCGGGCTCACCGAGGCCCAGCCGGAGAACAACATCCAGCGCATCGTCCTGGAGACCCTGGGGGTCACCCTGTCCCGTCGGGCCCGAGCCCGGGCCATCCAGCTGCCCGCCTGGAACGAGGCCCTGGGGCTGCCCCGGCCCTGGGACCAGCAGTGGTCCCTGCGCATCCAGCAGGTCCTGGCCTTCGAGACCGACCTGCTGGACTACGACGACATCCTGGACGGCTCCCCGGTCATCGAGGCCCGCACCGAGGAGCTCAAGGCGGCGGCCTGGACGGAGCTCGACGAGGTCCTGTCGATGGGCGGGGCGTTCGAGGCGGTGGACGAGCTCAAGGCACGGCTGGTGGCCAGCCAGGCCGAGCGGGCCCGGCGGATCGAGACCGGCGAGTCCCAGGTCGTCGGGGTGAACTGCTTCACCGAGTCGGCGCCCTCGGGGCTCCTGGCCGAGGGCGGGGCCGAGGGGTTCCTCACGGTCGACCCGGCCCTCGAGGCCGATCTGGCCGCGGAGGTGCGGGCCTGGCGGGAGGACCGGGACCAGGGCGCGGTCCGGCGGGCGCTCGACGACCTCCGACGCGCCGCGGCGGGGGGCGGGGCACCGGACGGCGGCGACAACATCATGGCCCCCACCATCGCCCTCGCCCACGCCGGCGGGACGACGGGGGAGTGGGCCCAGGTCCTGCGGGAGGAGTTCGGGGAGTACCGGGCACCCACGGGGGTCCAGGGAGGTGTGGGTCGGCGGGGGGCAGAGCTGGCGGAGGTGGCCGACCGCGTCCGCCGCCTGGCCGGCGTGGCCGGGGGAGCGCCCCGGCTCCTGGTGGCCAAGCCCGGCCTGGACGGGCACTCCAACGGCGCGGAGCAGATCGCCGTCGCGGGCCGGGACGCCGGATTCGAGGTCATCTACCAGGGCATCCGCCTCACCCCGGCCCAGATCGCCGCCGCGGCCCGGGACGAGGACGTGGACGTGGTGGGCATCTCCATCCTGTCCGGCAGCCACCTGCAGGTGGTGCCCGAGGTCGTTCGCCAGGTCCGGGCCGCCGGGGTGGACGCCCCCGTCGTGGTGGGGGGCATCGTCCCCGGCGACGACGCCAAGGCCCTGCTGGAGGCCGGGGTGGCCAGGGTCTACACCCCCAAGGACTACGCCATGGCCACCATCATGGCCGACCTGGTCGACCTCGCCGCGGGCCACCGGTCCCCGACGACCGCGGCCACCTAGCGACAGCGGCGGCGGTCCTGGCGGCGGGGAGGGTGTGGACACCCGGGCCGGTCGTCCCCAGCTCTGTCCACAGGTCTGGGGAAAACCCGTCCACGCCTTGTGGACATCGGGGCGCGCCGGGACCCCGTGACGGACCCTGCCGCCCTCTAGGGACTACCCCCTCGGCCAGATCGGGAAACAGCGATCGTCCAGGGAGCCAAAGGCGTAGGTGGGGTACCACCCGTCCAGGATGGCCCGGCACCGCTCCGACCAGGCGAGGGCCGGTGGGGTGGAGACCCGGCGGTGGACCTGGAGGACCCCGCCCTCGAACACCCGGTACTCCACCCAGCTCCCGGGGAAGTCCTTGAGCGAGGCGACCTCGATCCAGGGAAGGTCACCGGTGGCGGCGAACCGGCGCACCCGATTGCGGTGGGTGTGGCCCGCCGCGTACCCGATGACCGCGGGGCGGTTGGCGACGAGGGCCACCAGCGCCTCGGAGTCCCCCGGGCGGATGCCGAAGTAGTCCTCCGGGCGGGTCCGGGACCCGGGGTCCCAGGGGTGGTGGTGGCCGAGGACGAGCACCGGGCGGTCGGCCCGTCCGGTGACCTCGTCGAGCCAGGCCAGCTGCTCCGGGGAGAGCCGGCCCCCCGCACGCCCGGGGATCGTGGTGTCGAGGAGGGCCAGGGTGAGACCCGGGACCTGGACCTCGGCCATCTCCGGGCCGACGACCTCCCGGCCGGGGGCGGTGACGTCGTGGTTCCCCCCCACCCAGTGCAGCCGCTCACCGAAGGCCTCCCCCCAGCAGGCCAGGAAGGCCCGCACCTCCTCGGGGCGCCCCGCGTCGGTGAGGTCGCCCTTGGCCACCACGGCGGCCGGCGCCAGGGGGCCGATCTCGGCCACCGCGGCCCGGTTCATGGTCTCTGGGTAGGGCGCCTCCCCGGGGGCGACCCTGATACCCCTGATGGGCGTGGGACCGTCGTAGGCGCCGCACTCGGTCTCGCCGAAGTGCAGGTCGTTGACGGTCACCACCGTGGCCAGGCGGGCCCCCGGGGGTCGGGGCAGGGTCCGAACCTCCCGGACGGGCGGTTCCCCGTGGGCCAGGACCGCCGGCCCCGCCGGTCCGAGGGCCGCCTCGAGGTCCACGAGGGCGCCGGCCGAAAGCCCCCCGAGCGCCACCGTCCGGGCCGGGGCGGTCGGCCCGGCGGGCACGTGGAGGACCACCTCGTCGTCGGCGACCGTGGTGACCTCTGGCCAGGGCACCCCGGCGTCGAGGCCCGGGCTGGCGGCCGGAGCGGCCCCGAGGGCCGAGGCGTCCCAGACGCTCGCCAGGGCCGCAGGGTCCCGGGCCCGGTCGGCGTCGGCTTCCCCACCACCGCGGGCGAGGCCCGAGCCCGGAAGGGTCACCGGGTGGCCCAGGGCCGGTCCCGACGGAGCGGGATCGGCGCCGACCACCACCGCCCCGAGAACCGCCATGGCGGCGTGGTGGACCTGGCCGGGGGCGGCGGCGGCGCCGGCCGAGGCCAGCAGGCGTCGACCGCCGCCACGATGGCCGCCATCACGCCCGGGTCGACCTCCCCGTGACGATCACCAGCGCTCGCGCTCACCGTCGGATCTTGTTCCCGATCGGGCCGAGACCTACGCATCGGACCGGGCCCACCCCCGCCGGCCCACCGAGGCGGCTCACAACGGCACGTTCCCGTGCTTGCGCTTGGGCAGGTCCTCGCGTTTGGAGCGGAGCATGGCCAGGCTGTGGATCAGGACCCGCCGTGTCGCCGCGGGGTCGATGACGTCGTCGATGTACCCCCGCTGGGCGGCGACATAGGGGTTGGCGTAGTGCTCGGTGTACTCCTCCACCAGCTCCGCCCGGCGGGCGGCGGGGTCCGGGGCTTGGGCGAGCTCCCGGCGGTAGACGATCTCCACCGCCCCCTGGGGCCCCATGACCGCCAGCTCGGCGGAGGGCCAGGCGTAGGCCAGGTCGGCGCCGATGGACTTGGAGCTCATGACCACGTAGGCGCCGCCATAGGCCTTGCGGGTGACGATCTGGACCATGGGGACCGTCGCCTCGCAGTAGGCGTAGAGCAGCTTGGCACCGTGTCGGATGATGCCCCCGTACTCCTGGTCGGTCCCCGGCATGAACCCCGGCACGTCCACGAAGGTGACGATGGGGATGTTGAACACGTCGCACGTGCGGACGAAGCGAGCACCCTTCTCCGACGATTCGATGTCCAACACCCCGGCCAGGACCGAGGGCTGGTTGCCCACGATGCCCACCACGTGGCCGTCCAGCCGGGCGAAGCCGCAGGTCAGGTTCAACGCCCAGTGGGGGAAGTACTCGATGTACTCACCCTCGTCCGCCACGGCGGCGATCACCGCCTTCATGTCGTAGGGCTGGTTGGGGCTGGCCGGCATCAGCTCGACCAGCTCCGAGGTGGCCCGGTCGGGGTCGTCGGCGGGGACGGTCGTCGGCGGCTCCTCCAGGTTGTTGGAGGGGAGGAACGACAGCAGGTAGCGCACGTCGTCCAGGCAGGACTTCTCGTCCGGACTGACGAAGGTGGCCACGCCCGACTTGGTGGCGTGGCTCATGGCACCCCCCAGGGCCTCGAGGGTCACGTCCTCGCCGGTGACGGTCTTCACCACGTCGGGCCCCGTGATGAACATGTGGGAGGACTCCTGCACCATGAAGATGAAGTCGGTCATGGCCGGGCTGTACACCGCCCCCCCGGCACAGGCCCCCAGGATGACCGAGATCTGGGGGATCACACCCGAGGCCGCCACGTTGCGCCGGAAGATCCCCCCGTACTGGTGGAGGCCGACGACCCCCTCCTGGACCCGGGCCCCGCCCCCGTCGTTGAGGCCGATCAGGGGAACCCCGACGGAGCCGGCGAGGTCCATGACCTTGTGGACCTTCTCCCCGAACACCTCCCCCAGGGAGCCGCCCATCACCGTGGTGTCCTGGCTGAACACACAGACCCGGCGGCCGTCGATGGTGCCGAACCCGGTGACGACCCCGTCGGTGTAGGGCCGGTTCTGTTCCATCCCCATCCCGTGGGCGCGGTGGCGGGCCAGCATGTCCAGTTCCTGGAAGGACCCCTCGTCGAGCAGGTAGTCCAGACGCTCACGGGCGGTCATCTTGCCCCGGGCGTGCTGACGCTCGATGGCCCGGTCCGACCCGGCGTGCAACGCCTCGGCCCGACGGGACGCCAGCTCCTCCAGGCGCTCCCCCATGGAGTGCTCCGACATGGTGGTGAGGCTACTGGCGGGGCGGGTCGGCGGCGCCCGGTCCCGCCGCCATCCGGGTGGCCCGGTCCGCCAGCTCCGGTCGGTCCAGACGGTCACAGACGCCGGGCAGGTCCTCGGTCGGGCCCGCCCAGGCGAGGCCCTCCACCCCATCGAGGAGGGAGCGGTCGATCCGCAGCGTGGCGAGGTCCCGGAACGCCAGGGCCTGATCCCGCCGGGCCGTCAGGGTCGCCGCCAGGGTGGCGCCGCCGCGGACGGTGACCTCCCACTGCCCGGCGGCCTCGGGGATGGCCTCCAGGTGCCGGTAGCGACCGAGGACCGCCGAGGTGGACTTGGGCCCCCAGCCGGGCAGGCCGGGGAAGCCATCGGCGCTGTCCCCGACCAGGGCCAGCCAGTCGGGGATCGAGGCGGGGCCCACCCCGTAGCGGGCCAGGACCGCGGCCTCGTCGACCACCCCGGCCGGGGTGGCCTCCTCCCACCGTCGGCGGTCGACCTGGACCACCCGGGTCCCCGAGACGCACTGGGCCAGGTCCTTGTCCGGGGTCAGCAGCACCACCTGGGTCACCCGGGGATCCTCGGCCGCCACCACCGCCGCCGACGCCAGGGCGTCGTCGGCCTCCAGGTCCACCATGGGCCACACCGCCACCCCCAGGGCCGCCACGGCCTCCTCGAGGAGGGGGAACTGGGCGAGCAGGTCGGCGGGCACGCCCTCGCTGGTCTTGTAGCCGGCCCACAGCCGGTTGCGGAACGACTCGATCACGTGGTCCGTGGCCACCCCCAGGTGGGTGACACCCGCCTCCAGGAGACCGATGACCGACGCCAGCACACCCCCCGTCGCGCTCACCTCCTCCCCCGCCGCGTTCCGGTGGGAGGGGCGCCCGAAGTACTGGCGGAACAGCTCGTAGGTGCCGTCGAGGAGATGAACCTTCATGGTGGTTGCTGCCGGCGGCGCTCGCCTGCCCCGCCATCCTCGCGCCCGGGCACAGATGGTGCCGGCCACGTTGCGCACGGCGGCGCGCCAGCGGCTAGCGTCGGGCGCCGTGCGACTCCCTCCGGTCGGCCTGTGGACCAGCGCCCTCGATCGCCAGCCGGCCTCCGTGGTCCGGGAGGCGGTTGGCGAGATCGAAGAGCTCGGCTACGGCGCGCTGTGGGTGGGCGAGGCCGTGCGCCGCGAGGCCTTCGCCAACGCCTCCCTCCTCCTGGCAGCCAGCCAGCGCCTCATCGTCGCCACCGGGATCGCCAACATCTGGGCCCGGGACCCGGTGACCATGGCCGCCGGTCACCGCACCCTGGCCGAGGCCTGGGACGAGCGGTTCGTGCTCGGGATCGGGGTGAGCCACGCCCCCCTCGTCAACCCCAGGGGCCACGACTACGGCAAGCCGCTGTCGATGATGCGCGACTACCTGGACGGCATGGACCTCGCCCCCTACGAGGCGCCCCCACCCGCCTCCACGACCCGGGTGCTGGCGGCCCTCGGCCCGCGCATGCTCTCCCTGGCGGCGGAGCGGGCCGACGGGGCCCATCCCTACTTCGTCCCGGTCGAGCACACCGCCGAGGCCCGATCGGTGCTGGGCCCGGGGAAGCTGTTGTGCCCGGAGGCCGCGGTGGTGGTCGAGGCCGACCCCGACACGGCCCGGGAGGTGGCGAGGCGGCACGTCGGCACCTACCTCAAGCTCCCCAACTACGTCAACAACCTCCTCCGGCTGGGCTTCAACGACGCCGACGTGGCCGGGGCCGGCAGCGACCGGCTGGTCGACGCCCTGGTGGGGTGGGGAGGCGTGGACACGGTGGCCGGTCGGGTGAGGGCCCACCTGGATGCCGGCGCCGACCACGTGGCCGTCCAGGTGCTCACCGCCGACCCCACCGAGCTCCCCAGGCGGGAGTGGCGTCAGCTGGCCGACGCGCTGCTCCCCTGACCCCCCGGGGGGTCAGCCCCCCTCGGCCGCCGAATCGGTGGCCTCCGCCACCACCGCCAGGATCTGGGCTCCATAGCGCTCC
>DASQQH010000006.1:0-10697 GCA_035643555.1 Acidimicrobiales bacterium
CAGCGGGGCGTCGAGGTCGACCTCGGGGGACGTCTCCCCGTCGAACATCCCGGCGAGGTCGCCGCGGACCAGCCGGCGCAGGGCCAGGGCCACCTCCCGGCCGTCGGCGAGGAGGGTCGCCCGGTCCGTCCGGATGGCTCGGGCCGAGGCCGGCTCGGGGTTGAGCATGGCCTCCACCACCCCCGGCACCGTGAGGGGGCCACGCCCCGAAGCGTCGGCCATCGCCAGGTCGACCGCCGTGTGCTCCCGGGGCAGGAGCGGCCGGCCGAGGCTGGAGCGCACGAGCGATGCCAGCAGCTCGCCGCCACCCTGCGGCAGGTCCAGGGGGTTGAGGCGGACGCCGCCACCGGGCCGGACGCGCACGGGCTCGACCCCCCAGGCGCGGGCCAGGGGCCCGTACTCCCCCTTGGGGTCCACGACCCAGGCCAGTCGGCCGAAGGCCGACTGGCGCCACAGGAAGGTCTTGACGAAGGCGCTCTTGCCCCGGCCGATCTGGCCGATCACGACCATGTTGGGGTTGCTCACCCCCCCGTGGGCGTACAGCTCGAAGGGGTCGTGGCGGAACACCCCTCCGAGGAGGTCCCGGCCCACCACCACCCCCGGGGCGGGCGGCGCGTTGGTGGCCAGGAACGGGTGGGCGGCGCCCAGGTGGGCGGTCGTCGCCCGGTGCGCCGGGGGGGTCACATGAGGCCCCGCGCCAGCGGGAGCGTCCAGGTGAACGCGGTGTCCTGGCGGCCGTGGAGGCGCCGCAGCTCGAGGCGGGCCAGGCCCGCCGCCTGCTCCAGGCGCCCGCAGTCCGCCTCCAGGGCCTCGCGGGACCCCGACGTGACCGTGACGTAGCCGGAGAACCGGTACTCGGCGTGCCCGTCGGCGAGCTCCACCTCGCGCCTGGCAACCAGCTCGGCCTCCCGTTGGCGGCGGGCGCTGGTGAGGAACCCGCCCCGCCGGCGGAGCTCGGCGTCGGCCACGTCGGCCGTCCGCGCCCGGCGCACGTCCCTCACCGCCCTGAGGGGGCTGATCGGCTGCATGGTGAGCGCCATGGCGAGGCGCAGATCCCCCTCCACCAGCAGCGGCGACAGGAAGCCGGGGTGGACGTCCACGCGGGGCCACTCGGCCACCCAGTACGAGGCGTGCCAGGTGGCGTCGGTGCGGTAGGCGGCCCAGGTGGCCTCGGTGGCGAGCGGCCAGGGCCAGGCCGTCCGCCCCGGATCACCGCTGCCGAGGTGGCCGGTGATCCCGAGCCGGGGGGGAGCCGGGCCTCCGGGGGTGGCCTCCACGGGTTGGCGGAGCGCGGCGGCCAGCGCGGGCGGGCCCAGGGGGCCGAGGACCGCCACGCCCGCCGCCGCCAGGCTGGCCTGCAGGGAACCGAGCTCGCGGGCCAGGACGGCGCAGGCGCCCTCGTCGGCGGCCGGGCCGCGATTCCCGTTGGCCCGCAGGGACAAGACGATCATGACGCCGTGGTGCCGGGCCCGGTCGTTGGTTCGGGCCGCCACCTCGACATAGGAGCGGGCGGCAGCCCCCTCGGGAGCCACGGCCAGGCCGTCGGCCGCCCCCCCTGCCAGCCCACCCGGGGTGGTCCTGGCCACCCACTGGAGGCGGTGCACCGCTGACCCCTCCCGGGCCAGGCCCGCCAGCAGGGCCGACCACGCGTCAACCCGCCGCCGCTGTTCCTCGGCCCCGAGGAGGGCAAAGGGCGGCGAGCTCACCGCCACCGCCGCGGTGTAGGTGCGGGCGTGGCGGTCGTGGACCACGCCGAGGCGAGGTGCGCCGGGGGTGACCAGGGGCGCCAGGAGCCGACAGCCGGCCAGCGGCCCGGGCGGCGACGCCCCTCCCCCGGTCGGGACCTGGGACGGCACCTGGCGGCCGGACGGCCGGGGACCTCCCCAGCGACCGTCAGGCCCCAGGCGGCAGGGGGCCCGCACCACCGCCGCCCGACCCAGGGTGGGGGCCCCGGAGCGGTGCGATCGCCGCCGGAGGATCCACCGGACCGCCCACGCCGCCACGGTCGGCGCCCACTCCTCGGTGGTGTGGCCCCGGATGGGCCAGCAGGCCACCGCCAGGCCCGCCAGCACACTTCCGGCCGCGCCCACCGGGCCTGCCGGGGAGCCGAGCCTGAGGACCGCCACCCCCACGGTCAGCGCCGCCGCCACCACGGCGACCTGTCCCCCTCGCCACCCTGCCAGGACGCCGCGCCGCTCCAGCGGTCCGAACCGGTACCCGCCCGGCTCACCCGTCGACACCGCGCTCCGCCCCGTCCGCGTCGTCGTCCCCCTCGGCGACCGCCCCGGAGGCCAGCGGTCCCCGGGGCGACCCGGCCTCCGGGCCATCGCCGGAGGACGGGCCGGCCGGGGGCTCGTCCGGGGCCGGTCCGCCACCGCTGGTGGGCCACGGGCCTGACGCCTCGTCCCCCGCCGCCTCCTCCCCGAGGCCACCCGGCAGGGACCACCCCGCCACGGACCGGGCCCAGGGGAGGCCCGGGGAGGCACCGCCCTCCCCGCCGGCCACCAGGGCCTCCTCGGCGGCGCCGGCGCCCCCCAGGGCCGTCGGTCCCAGCTGGCGGAGGGCCCTCGGCGCCACCAGGGAGGTGGCACGGGCGGCCAAGGACCGCCCCGTCCCCTCGAGGTGGCCGACGGCGCCGGCCTCGATGGCCGGCACCAGTCGGAGCAGTGCCATGGGACTGGCGACCGCCAGGAGCAACATGGCCGTCCCCTCGACGACGCGGGCGACCCCACCCGGGCGGCCCCCGGCGGTGACGGCGCCGGCGGCCAGGGCCAGCACGGCCACGATGACCAGCTTGGCCAGGACCAGGGCGGCCAGGGTCTCCCCCAGGCGCCGGGACCATCTGGCGGTGACGGGCCACACCATGCCCGCCAGCACCAGGGGCAGGAACAGCACCGTCACCTCGATGGCGGCGGAGCGCACCACCAGCTCCAGCCACAGCAGGAAGGCCCCCAGGGCGAGGAGCATCAGGGCCAGGAAGGTGACGAACAACGGCACGGGGGCCGTGACCACCACCGAGGAGGGACGGGCCAGGGCACCGAGGCCACCGAGGAACCGGGACACCCCCGGCCCGGCGCCGGTCGCCACCGTGGCGCTCATGGCGTCCACGGCGGCGGACGCCAGCCGGACCAGCTCGACCGCCGTCGCCCCCAGCAGGAGGGCGACGGGGAGCTGTACCAGCGCCACCCGCATCAGGTGGCCGGCGTCCTGGCGGACGATGCCCTGGATCACCGAGACCGAGAGGAGGGGGACCACCACCGCTGCCCCCAGGGCGACCATCGTGCGGTAGTGGCCGGCGAACCAGGCGGCGCCCAGCTCCGGCCGACTGGTCACGGCCACGGCGTGGGCCGCCCGGTGGAGCAACCAGGCCGCGCCGCCCGCCACCCACCCGTTGACCGCCCGGAGGGCGTGCCGCCCGAGGAATCCGGCGGCCGCCCCGCCGATGCCGGCGGCGGGTGCGGACATCAGTGGACCCCCTGTCCGGCGGTGAAGAAGAAGTTCACGATGCCGGGCGCCGCGCCGACGATCAGGGCGGCGAGGCCGGAGACCACCACCGCCCGACGCCCGGCGACCGCCTGGTGGTAGTTCTGCGAGTGCGCGCCGAGGGCCCAGGCGGCCGCCCCGATCACCAGTCCGATCAGGGCCAGGACGAGGGCCCACCCCCCGATCCCGTCGGCCAACCGCTGGAGGACTGCCCCCCCGGGAAGCTGGGTGGGATCGGGGTGCAGCGTCACCCCGGTCACGATCGCCAGAACACCCGCCATGGCGCACTCCTCCCTGCGTCCTGGGCCGCCTCCGCCCGGCGCGCCCGCTCGTCGACCCGCAGGATACGGCAGCTTTCATGCTTCCACAAGTTGTTTCATGTTGTTCTATGCTCCACCGGTGCGGTTCCTCGTGGCGGTCCTGGCCCTGCCGTTCGCGGCCGCCTTCGCCCTTTCCCTGGCCGTCGTCGGGGTCGCCGGGGGGGTGGCGCACCCCTCGCCTCGGAGCGTGGACCCGCCCCCCGCCCGGACCACGCCGCCGTCCGGGGCCGGCACCGGCATCCCGCCGATGATGCTCGCCCGCTACCGGGCGGCCGCCCCCGCCTGCCCGGGGCTCCCCTGGGAGGTCCTGGCCGGCATCGGGGCGGTCGAGACCGACCACGGCCGCCACACCGCCACCTCGCCGGCGGGGGCGCAGGGCCCGATGCAGTTTCTGCCCGCCACCTGGGCGGCCTACGGCGTCGACGCCGACGGGGACGGGGACCCGCCTCGGATCGACGACCCGAGCGATGCCGTGCTCAGCGCCGCCCGGTACCTCTGCGCCAACGGGGGGGGACGCCCGGCCGACCTGGCGGGGGCCATCTGGGCCTACAACCACTCCCCCGCCTATGTCGCCGCGGTGGTGGCCGCCGCCCGCCGCTACGCGACCGTCACCGGGGACACCGCGGCCCTCGGCACCCTGCGGGGGGCGTAGTCGCCGCCCGCAAACGCACAAGCGGTAGGCGCCCGGACCCAGGTTCGATAGGCTGCGCGTTGTGCCTCGGGCGCTGCTCGTGCCAGCGACGGCAACCATCAGCCAGCAGACCTTCTTCGTGGTGGTGGCGGTTCTCGCGGCCCTGGCGCTGGCGTGCCTGCTCGCCACCTGCTGGCTGGCACTCACCCGGCGTGGCCTCCGCCGGCGACTGACCCGAGTGGCCACCCGTCTCGACGCCGGGCCCCTGGCCGGCCTGGAGGCCGCCGGCGGGACCGACGCCCACCGGGCGGTCGAGGGCGACGACCCGTCGCTGGAAGCCAGCCTCGAGCACCTGGAGCGGACGAGTGAGCGGATCACCGACGCCGTCGCGCTGGCCACCGAGGACGCCCGGCGACTCCACGAGGCCCTCGACGCCATGCCCGAGGGCGTCGTGCTGTGCGACCCCGACGGCCACGTGCGGTTCCGCAACGCCCGGGCGGCCAGCCTGATCGGGGACCGCCATGCCGAGGTCCTGGCCGCCCAGGCCCTGGACGAGCTCATCGCCACCTCGACCTCGGGGGCCTCGGCGGAGCGGACCCTCGAGCTCTACGGCCCCCCGCGACGCACCCTCACCGTGCGCACGGCCCCGATCGACGACGACCAGCGCACCCTCGGCGTCCTCGCCGTCATCGACGACGTCACCGAGCGGCGCCGGCTGGCGGCCGTGCGCCGGGACTTCGTGGCCAACGTGAGCCACGAGCTGAAGACCCCGGTCGGCGCCCTGGGGCTGCTGGCCGAGACCTTGTCGGTGGAGACGGACCCGGCGGTGGCCCGTCCCCTCGCCGACCGGATCCAGACCGAGGCCTTCCGGGTGAGCCGGATCATCGACGACCTCCTCGACCTGTCCCGCATCGAGGCCCAGGAGACCCCACCACGGGAGTTCATCGAGGTCAACCTGGTCATGGCCGAGGCGGTGGAGCGGGTGCGACCGGCCGCCGAGAGCCGTCGGGTCTCGCTCATGATGGAGGAGCCCACCCCTCCCCTGGTCGTCGTGGGTGAGCGCCGCCAGCTGGTCTCCGCGCTGTACAACCTCCTCGACAACGCCATCAAGTACTCCGAGGAAGGGTCCCAGGTCACCTTCGCCGGCCGCGCGGACGGGTCCGTCGTGGCCCTCGAGATCCGGGACGAGGGCATCGGGATCCCCGTTCGGGATCTGGAGCGGATCTTCGAACGCTTCTACCGGGTCGACCAGGGCCGCAGCCGCCAGACCGGCGGGACGGGCCTCGGTCTGGCCATCGTCCGCCACGTCGCCGGCAACCATGGCGGGCGCGTGACGGTCACCTCCCGGGAGGGCGAAGGCTCGACGTTCACCCTCGCCCTGCCCCTCGCCGAGACGCCGACCTGGCCGACGGTCCCCGGCGGCCAGGTCGACGACCAGCCCGACACCAACGGGGCGACGCCGGAGGACCCCACCCCGGCGCCCGCCGCCCCTCCCTCCCCGTGGTGAGCGTGGACCGGTGAACGACGCCCGGACGACGGTGCTCGTGGCCGAGGACGAGGTGTCCTTCGTCGACGCGCTCAAGGTGGGCCTCCGCCGGGAGGGCTTCCTGGTGGAGGTGGCCTACGACGGCCCCTCCACCCTGGAGCGCTTCGACGCCGTGCGGCCCGACCTCATCCTCCTCGACATCATGCTGCCCAGGATGTCCGGCCTGGACGTGTGCCGGGAGATCAGGTCCCGGTCCAGCGTCCCGATCATCATGGTCACCGCCAAGAGCGAGGAGATCGACACCGTCGTTGGCCTGGAGGTGGGCGCCGACGACTACGTGATCAAGCCCTTCCGGCTGCGGGAGCTCGTGGCCCGGATGCGGGCCGTCCTCCGGCGGGCCCCCCAGCCCGAGGAGGAGCCGGGCGAGGAGGGCGACCTCCTCCAGGTGGGCGACGTCCGCCTCGACCCGGCCCGCCACGAGGTCACCGTCCGCGGCGAGGAGGTGAAGCTCCCCCTGCGGGAGTTCGAGCTCCTGTCCCTGCTCCTCGCCAACGCGGGCAGGGTCCTCACCAGGGACACCCTCATCGACCGCGTCTGGGGTCCCCACTACGTCGGGGACACCAAGACCCTGGACGTCCACGTCAAACGGCTCCGGGCCCGCATCGAGGAGGATCCCTCGGCCCCCAGTCTCATCACGACCGTCCGGGGGGTCGGCTACCGCTTCGAGACCCCGTCCGACAAGCGGGACCACGTCTCCCGCTGACTCGCCGGGGACACCGCATCCACGGCCAGGTCGGTGCAGGCTCCTACGCTTGCTGGCGTGGACGACGCCCGGGTGCAGCGGCTGATCGCCACCCTCCGCCAGCGGGGCGGGCGGGTGACCAGCGCCCGTCGGGCAGTGGTCGCCGCCCTGGTCGAGGCCGAGGGCCATGTCACCGCCGATCAGCTGGCCGACACGGTGCAGACGAACCAGCCCGACGTCCACCTGTCCACCATCTACCGCACCCTCGAGGCGCTCGAGCACCTGGGGATCGTGGACCACACCCACCTGGGCCACGGTCGGGCGGTGTACCACCTGGCGGACGACCCCCACCAGCACCTGGTGTGCGAGCTCTGCGGCAGGGTGGTCGAGGTCCCCGATGACACCTTCACGGACCTGGGCCGGGTCCTGCGGCGTACCTACGGGTTCACCATCCGGCCCAGCCACTTCGCCGTCCTGGGGCGCTGCGCCGCGTGTACCGGCGTGACCGCCCCCGCCTCGGTGGGTGGCTGATCCCGCCACGAGCCCGGGCCGCCAACGCCCCGGTGCTCCCGGCGACCCCCGGTAGCCTGACGCCGTGATCGACCTACGGCGCCTGGGCGACGACGACTACCGGGCCGGCATCGAGAAGAAGGGCTGCGAGCCCGCACTGGTCGAGGAGGTCATCGGCCTGGACGAGGGGCGTCGCCGGCTGCAGGGCGACGTGGAGTCCCTCCGGGCCACCCACCGGGCCACCTCCCGGGAGATCGGCGCCGCGGCCCCCCCGGAGCGGGAGGCGAAGATCGCCGAGGCCGCCACCATGAAGACCCGCCTGGCCTCCCTCGAGCAGGAGCTGCGGGCGGCCGAGGACCAGCTCGGCCAGCTGGTCCTCGACATCCCCAACCCCGCCCACCCCTCGGTCCCCGACCGCGAGGACCAGCTCCTGCGCCAGGTGGGCCCGACCGCCGGGCCACCCCCCCTGGACCATGCCGACCTGGGGGAGGCCCTCGGCCTGATCGACGTGCCCCGGGGGGCCAAGGTGGCCGGGCCCCGCTTCGCCTACCTGCTGCGCGAGGCGGTGCTGGTGGAGTTCGCCCTGGTCCAGTGGGTGATGGGACGTCTGGTGGGGGAGGGCTTCGCCCCCGTGGTGCCCCCGGTGCTGGTCAAGGAGCAGATCATGGAGCAGGCGGCGTTCTTCCCCGCCGACCGGGCCCAGGTCTACGGCGTGGGCAGCGCCGCCCCCGGCGACGGAGGGGGGGAGGAGGACCCGGAGCTCTACCTGGTGGGCACCGCCGAGGTGCCCCTGGCCGGCTACCACGTCGACGAGATCCTGGACGAGGGGGGGCTGCCGGTGCGCTACGCGGGGTTCTCCACCTGCTTCCGGCGGGAGGCGGGCACCTACGGCAAGGACACCCGGGGGATCTTCCGGGTCCACCAGTTCGACAAGGTGGAGATGTTCTCCTACGCCCACCCGGGGCGGTCCTGGGACGAGCACGAGGCCCTCCTGGCGGTGGAGGAGGCGATCGTGGCCGATCTGGGGCTGCCGTACCGGGTCATGAACATGGGGGCCGGGGACCTGGCCGGGGCGGCGGCCAAGAAGTACGACATCGAGGTGTGGCTCCCCTCCGAGGGTCGCTACCGGGAGATGACCTCCTGCTCCAACTACACCGACTACGCCGCCCGCCGGGCACGGACCCGCTACCGGCCCGCCGAGGGCGGTGGCACGCGGCTGGTCCACACGCTCAACGGGACGGCCTGCGCCATCGGACGGACCCTGTTGTTCCTCCTCGAGCACTACCAGGACGAGGACGGCGCCTTCGTGATCCCCCCGGTCCTCCGTCCCTACTGCCACCTGGACCGGGTCGCACCACGCTGAGGGGCGGACCCCGGCGAAGCCCGGCACGGGTGCCCGGCCGGTAGTCTCGCAGGTCGTGCCCGCCATCGAGGTTGACGGCCTGGTCGTGCGCTACGGGACCCGCACCGCCGTCGACGGGCTCACGCTGTCCTCGGAACCCGGACAGGTCGTCGCCCTCCTCGGGCCCAACGGCGCCGGGAAGACCACCACCGTGGAAGTCCTCGAAGGGTACCGACGGCCCAGCGGGGGACGGGTCCGGGTGCTCGGCCTCGACCCCGTCGCCGACCACCGCGCGCTGACCTTTGCCATGGGCGTGATGCTCCAGCGGGGTGGCCCCTACCCCCGCCTCGACCCCCGGCGGGCGCTGCGGTTGTTCGCTGCGTACTACCCACACCCCGCCGACCCCTCGGCCCTGCTGGAGCGGGTCGGGCTGTCGCAGGTGGCGTCCACCCCGTTCCGCCAGCTCTCCGGCGGGGAGCAGCAGCGCCTGTCACTGGCGCTGGCCCTCGTGGGTCGACCACGGGTGGCCTTCCTCGACGAGCCCACGGCCGGGGTCGACCCCTCCGGCCGCCTCGTCATCCGTGACGTGGTCCGGGAGCTGCGGGCGGGAGGCGTCAGCGTGGTGCTCACCACCCACGAGCTGGACGAGGCGGAACGCCTGGCAGATCGCATCGTCATCATCGACCGGGGCCAGGTCGTGGCCGACGGCACCCCGTCGGAGCTCATGGCCGCCGGCGCCGGTCGCGAGATCCGCTTCGGCGCCCCCGCCGGCATGCCGGTGGCGGAGCTGGGCGCCGCACTGTCAGCTGCGGTGGTGGAGGAGCGCCCGGGCGAGTACCGGGTGGACGCCGAGGCCACCCCCCGCTCGGTGGCGGCGCTCACCTCCTGGCTGGCCGACCGGGACCTGCCGCTCTCCGATCTGCGGGCAGGTCGCCAGACCCTGGAGGACGTCTTTCTCCGCCTGACGGGGAACCCGAGCACGGCGGAGGTGGAGCGTGCTCCCTCCCCCCACCGGGGACGTCGCCGACGCCGCGGCAGGGACCACCATTCCGGGGGGGAGACCGACACCGGCACCCGAGGAGGTGGCCGAGAACGCCGGGACGAGGCGGTCCCCCGGTCGTGACCGCCTCCACCGGCCCCGCTTCCTCGACCACCGCCGGCGTCCTTGGGGCTGGACCCTCCCAGGGTGCCACCGCCCCCAGAGGGCACCAGCTGCGGGCGGTGGCCGCCCAGGCCAGGACCGAGGTGGCCCTCACCCTGTCCCAGAGCGAGCAGCTCCTGGTCAGCCTGGGACTGCCCCTGATCCTGCTGGTCGCCTTCACCTACCTGCCCGTCGGGGCCGTTCCCGCCCCCCGCCGGGTGGATTTCGTGGCGCCGGGCATCCTGGCCCTGGCGGTCATGTCGACGGGCATGGTGGCCCTCGGGATCGGCACCTCCTTCGACCGCAGCTACGGGGTCCTCAAGCGGCTGGGGGCGACCCCTCTCGGCCGACCCGGCCTGATCGTGGCCAAGACCTGCTCGGTCCTCGCCATCGAGGCCGTTCAGGTGGTGGTGATCGGCTCGGTCGCGGTTGCCCTCGGGTGGCGGCCACCGGCCGATCCCGGACCCGCCATCGGCGCCTTCCTCCTGGCAACGGTGGCCTTCGCCGGGGTGGGGATGCTCCTGGCGGGCACCCTGCCCTCCCACATCGTGCTGGGCGTAGCCAACGCGGCGTGGGTGGTCCTCCTCCTCCTGGGCGGCATGATCTTCCCGCTCACCCTGTTGCCGGGCGGCCTGCGCCTGGTCGGGGAGGCGCTGCCCGCCGCCGCCCTCTCCACCGCCCTGTTCCACACCGTGGGGGTGGGGGGCGGGACGCCGGCGTGGGCCTGGGGGGTACTGGCCGCCTGGGCCGTCGCCGCCCCGGCCGCGGCGGCGTGCTGCTTCCGCTGGGAGTAGGGACGATCGGGCGCCCGGCGCCGGAGCGGGGGGGGTGTTCGACCCCGCGGGCCCCTGACCCAAGAGACGGGCCCACGAGGGGGAGCCCGGCCCCGGGCGGAGCTCCTAGTGGATGCGCACCAGCTGGTCGACCGCCATGGCCGAGAAGAGCAGGGTCAAGTACGAGATGGAGTAGCCGAAGAGCCGCATCGCCGCCTTGGCCGTGGCCCGCCGATGGAGCTGGATGGCGTAAACCAGAAAGATGGCCC
>DASQQH010000007.1:0-2385 GCA_035643555.1 Acidimicrobiales bacterium
ATCGCGCGCAACCTGCTCGAGTCGATCCGGCTGCTGGCCAACGCCGGTCGGGCCCTGGCGGACAAGTGCGTGGCGGGGATCGAGGCCGACGAGGAGCGGTGCCGGACCTACGCACTGTCCTCGCCGTCCATCGGGACCTCCCTCAACCCCTACATCGGCTACGAGGCCGCCGCCAAGGTGATCAAGCAGGCGATGGCCGAGGGCAAGGACCTGCGGACCGTGGTGCTGGAACAGGGACTGCTCTCGGAGGAGGAGGCGGACCGGGCCCTCGACGTCATGGCCATGACCCGGGGCGGGATCATCTCCTAGCGCACCGCGCCGAGGTCCTGGCGACCTCCGAGGGGACGGTGACCGCCGCCGCCACCGGATGGACGCCGACCGGTGTCCCGACGGTCCATGAGCACCCGGTTTGCTCGGGGCCCGCCGAGCGGGCAGCCTTCCGGGCATGCGGCTCCTTCGCACACCCGAGCAGCGCTTCGCGGACCTGGCGGACTTCCCCTACCCGCCCCGCTACGCCGAGGTGCCCGATGGCGAGGGGGGGTCGGTTCGCATGGCCTACGTGGAGGCCGGTCCCCCCGACGGGCGGCCCGTGCTGCTCCTCCACGGCGAACCCAGCTGGTCGTACCTGTACCGCAAGGTCATCCCGCCCCTGGTGGGTGCCGGGCTGCGGGCCATCGCCGTCGACCTGGTGGGCTTCGGTCGTTCCGACAAGCCCGCCGACATGGCCGACCACACCTACCGGCGCCACGTCGAGTGGACCACCGCCCTCGTGGTCGACGCCCTGGACCTGACCGAGGCCACGCTGGTGGGACAGGACTGGGGCGGGCTGATCGGGCTGCGCCTGGTCGCCGAGCACCCGGAGCGGTTCGCCAGGGTGGTGGCGGCCAATACCGGCCTGCCCACCGGCGACCGCCAGATGCCCGAGGTGTGGTGGGCGTTCCGCCGGGCCGTGGAGCACGCCGAGACCCTCGACATCGCCAGGTTCATCCAGGGCGGGTGTCTCACCTCCCTCTCCCCCGGGGTCCGGGCGGCCTACGAGGCCCCCTTCCCCGACGAGTCCTACAAGGCGGGTCCCCGGGCCATGCCGGGGCTGGTCCCGACCAGCCCCGAGGATCCGGCCAGCGCGGCCAACCGGGCCGCCTGGGACCGCCTCACCCGCTGGGACAAGCCCTTCCTGGTGGCCTTCAGCGACGGCGACCCCATCACCGGGGCCATGGCGCCGATCCTGCGCCGCAGCATCCCCGGGGCCGGGGGGCTGGACCATCCCACCGTGGAGGGCGCCGGCCATTTCCTCCAGGAGGACGCCGGCGACCGGCTGGGGGAGATCGTGGCCGCCTTCGCCAGGCCCTGAGGCGGGCCCCGGTCCGGGTGGGGGTAACGTGGCGCCGGTGCACCCGATCGAGCGCCTCCGCTTCGTGGCGAGGGCCGGCGGGGCCCCGCCTTCGTCGCTGGTCCGGGAGGCGGCGGGAGCACTGGCCGGCCTCGCCGAGGACCAGGCGGCCCTGGTCACCGCCTGCCGGCGCCTGATCGACCGTCATCCCCAGATCGGGCCCATGTGGTGGCTCGCCGCCCGCGTCCTCTCCGCTCCCGACCCCAAGGCCGAGATGTGGCGGGTGATCGACGAGCTTGACGGGGATCCCACGGGAGGGGTGCTGGCCGCCAACCTCCCGGACGGGGCGGCCGTGGTCATCCTCGGGTGGCCCGAGCTGGTCGGCTCCGCCATCCGCCATCGGGCCGACCTCGGGGTGCTGTTGGTGGACACCCTGGGGGAGGGGTCGGCGTTGGCCCGCCGACTCCGGAGCAGCGGCGGCGACGTCGTCGAGGTCCCCGAGGCGGGCCTCGGCGCCGCCGTCGGGTCCGCCGCGTTGGTGCTGGTCGAGGCCCTGGCGATGGGGGAGGATGGTGCCGTGGCCGTGGCCGGCTCCTGGGCGGCCGCCGCGGTGGCCCGCTCGGCGGGGGTGCCCACCTGGCTGGTGGCGGGGGTGGGTCGGGTGCTGCCGGTCCGTCTGTGGGAGGCGGTGTCGCGGCGCCTGGACGAGGACGCCGACGAGCCCTGGGACCGCGCCTTCGACGTGGTCCCCCTGGACCTGGTCGACCGCGTGGTCGGCCCGGCCGGGGTCGAGGACCCCGGGCGGGCGCTGGGCCGGGCCGACTGCCCCATCGTGCCCGAGCTGCTGCGCCCGATGGTCGGGTAGCCCGACCGCCCGGTGTCGACGGGGTGGTTGGTCCCCGGCGCCGGCGCTCAGGTCCCCGGTCTCCAGCCCCCAGGCGGTGCCACCCCGCGAGCAGCGGCGCCCCGGGGCGCCCGGGCAACCGGGCGATCCCCCGGCCAGGCCCAGCACGACGCGGCGGGCGGCGACCACGGCCATGCACGGCGGCGGGGGT
>DASQQH010000008.1:0-10115 GCA_035643555.1 Acidimicrobiales bacterium
TGGTTCCTCCCTTTGCGACTGATCCTGGCCCGTCAGCTGCAGCTGGGGCGGTCTCGGTCGTCACCCCCGCCAGGGGCCCGGATCGGTGGTCAGCGGTCGAGCCAGCACCTCGGCCAGATGCGAGGCCTGGCGATCGGTGCCCTCGGCGATCTGGGTCCGGCAGCTGAAGCCGTCCGCCAGGACCGCGGTGTCGGCGTCCGCCCCCCGGACCTCGGGCAGCAACGCGTGCTCGGCGCAGGCCATCGACACGTCGTAGTGACCGGCCTCGAACCCGAAGTTGCCGGCGAGCCCGCAGCAGCCATCGTCAAGCAGGCGGGCGTCGGCGCCGAGCCGGCCCAGCAGGGCCAGCTCCTGGTCGTAGCCCATGAGGGCGTGCTGGTGGCAGTGCTGTTGCACGATGGCCCGGGCCCCCTCGAGGGCTCCCTCCCGTCCCCCCGGGGCCCAGTCGGGGGCCCGCTCCTGCAGGAACTCGCCCAGGGTCCTGGTGGCGCCGGCCAGCCGCTCGGTGTCCTGGCCGGCCAGCAGCTCTCCGGCGTCGGCGCGGAACACCCCGGTGCAGCTGGGCTCGAGGGTCACCACCGTGGCCCCGGCGCGTGTCGCGGGGGCGAGGCTGGCCACGGTGCGTCCGAGCACCCGGCGGGCGACGGCCAGCTGCCCGGTTGAGATCCAGGTGAGCCCACAGCACAGCTCGCCTCGAGGCAGCGACACCTCGAAGCCGGCGTCCTCCAGGACCACCACCGCCGCGGCCCCCACCCAGGGCTGGAAGAATTCGGTGAAGGTGTCCGGCCACAGGACCACCTGTCCCCGGTCGCCGCGGCGGTGGGGGGTCCGCCGGGCGAACCACCGGGAGAAGCGGGGGGAGGCGAAGCGGGGGAGCTGGCGACGGGGGTCGATGCCTCCCAGCCGCTTGGCCGTCCGGGCCGCCTGGGGAACGGCGAGGGCGGCGTTGGCGACCCCGGCCACCGGCGCCGCCAGCCGTGCCGCGGCGGGAAGCCAGCCCATGGAGTAGTGGGCCGCGGGCCGCAACCGCCGCCGGTAGTGGTGGAAGAGGAACTCCGCCTTGTAGGTGGCCATGTCGACGCTGACCGGGCAGTCGCTCTTGCACCCCTTGCAGGCCAGGCACAGATCCAGGGCGTCCCGGACCGCCTCCGAGCGCCAGCCGTCCCTGCCCACCGGGGAGTCGTCGTGGCCCTGGAGCATCTCCCACAGCAGGCGGGCCCGACCCCTGGTGGAGTGCTCCTCGTCCCGGGTCACCCGGTACGAGGGGCACATCACGCCCCCGCCGTCCCCCCGACAGTTCCCGATGCCCACACACCGCAGGGCGGCCTTGCTGAACCGACCGTCGTCGTGGGGGTAGCGGAAGGAGGTGGCCGGCTCGGCGGGGGTGTAGGACGGCCCCAGCCGCAGGTGCTGGTCCGCCCGGTCGGGGGCCACGACCTTGCCCGGGTTCATGTGGTTCCCCGGATCGAAGCAGGCCTTGAAGCTCTCGAAGGCCCGCACCAGCCGTGACCCGAACATCGTCTCCAGCAGCTCGCCCCGGGCCTGGCCGTCGCCGTGCTCACCCGACAGGGAGCCCCCGTAGGAAACCACCAGCTCGGCCGCGGCACCGAGGAACCGGCGGAACCGGGCCACGCCCTCCGCGGTGGTGAGGTCGAAGGGGAGCCGGGTGTGCACGCACCCCTGTCCGAAGTGGCCGTAGAGGGAGGCGCCGTCGCTGTAGCCGAACTCCTCCAGCAGGTCCCGGAAGTCCGCCAGGTAGTCGCCCAACCGGTCGGGGGGCACCGCGGCGTCCTCCCAGCCCTCCCAGTTCTCCCGGCCGCTCGAGGGGTGCCGGGCGGTGGCGCCGAGCCCGGCCTCCCGCACGAGCCACAGCTCCTCCTCCCGGTCCGGGTCGTCCAGCTCGGCCACCGCCGGCGGGCCCTCGCCGGCGCGCAGCGCCCGGATCAGGGCGTGGGAGCGCTCCTCGGCCGCCTGGTAGCTCTCGTCGCGGAACTCGACCACCAGCCATCCCGAACCCCTGGGCAGCAGGGTGAGGGCCTCGGGGTGGAGCGACTCCCGGTTCTCGAAGTCCACCAGCACCTCGTCCAGGCCCTCCAGCCGGTGGGGGTGATGGGAGGCCACCTCGGGGACGGCCCGGGCGGCGGTCTGGATATCGGGGTAGCCGAGCACCACCAGGGAGGCGCACGGCGGTTCCTGGACCAGCTCCAGCTCTGCCCGCAGGACCGTCACACAGGTGCCCTCGCTTCCCACCAGGGCCCGGGCCAGGTTGAACCCCCGCTCCTCCAGGAGGGCGTCGAGGTTGTAGCCCGAGACCCGGCGGGGGATGTCGGGGAAGCCCTGACGGATCTCCTCGTCATGCTCGGCGACGAGGGTGGCGAGGGCCTCGTAGATCTCCGCCCGGCGACCCCCCTCCTTCAGGATCCGGTGGTACTCCTGCTCGGTGGTGGGACCCACCCACAGCTGCTCACCGTCGTAGGTCAGGATCTCCAGGCGAACGACGTTGTCGGCGGCCTTGCCGTAGGCCTGGGCGGTGGCGCCGCAGGAGTTGTTCCCGATCATCCCCCCGATGGTGCAGCTCTTGTGGGTGGAGGGCCGGGGCCCGAAGGACAGCCCGTGGGGCGCCAGGGCGGCGTTGAGGTCGTCCAGGGCGATCCCCGGCTCCACCACGCAGGTGCGGGCCGCGGGGTCGACCTCCAGCACCCGACGGCAGTACTTCGACCAGTCGATGACCACGGCGGTGTTGCAGCTCTGGCCGGCCAGGCTGGTGCCCCCGCCGCGGGAGACAAGCGGCGCCCCGTGGCGGCGACAGACCCCCACGGCGTCGACCGCCGCCGCCACCGACCGGGGTACCACCACCCCGATGGGGACCTGGCGGTAGTTGGAGGAGTCCACCGCGTAGGCGGCCTTGGCCCCCTGGTCGAACCGGACCTCGCCGTCGACCTCCTGGCGCAGGTCGCGCTCCAGCCCGGCCAGGTCGACCTGGCCATCATCGGCGCGCCGGCCCGGTGCCCCAAGCTCGACCGCGGTCATCCGGACGCCTCGCTCCCACGTGCCATGTCTTCTGGGCCTACCCACCGACGGGGGCTGTTGACTCACGGGGGGACCGGGGAAGACTCGTCCCATGGTCCCCCGGTCGTTGCCCAGCCAGCCGTGAGCGCCGACGCGAGGACACCGGTCCAGGCCGTCGACGCCGCGGCCTACACCATCCCCACCGACCAGCCCGAGTCCGACGGGACCCTGGCCTGGGACGCCACCACCATCGTCGTGGTGGAGGCCACGGCGGGGGGGGAGACCGGTCTGGGCTACACCTACGCCCATCCCGGCACCGCCGACCTGGTCGCCAGGAGCCTGGCGCCGGTGGTCCAGGACAAGGACGCCCTGGCGGTGGGGGAGGCGTGGGCGGCCATGGTGGCCGCCGTTCGCAACCAGGGCCGTCCCGGGATCGCCAGCACGGCCATCTCGGCGGTGGACACCGCCCTGTGGGACCTCAAGGCCCGCCTGCTGGGCCTGCCCCTGGCCGTGGCGCTCGACGCCCACCACGACGCGGTGCCCGTCTACGGCAGCGGCGGGTTCTGCTCCTACCCCCTCGCCACCCTCGCCGAGCAGCTGGCCGGCTGGGTCCAGGCCGGGATCCCCCGGGTCAAGATGAAGGTCGCCCGCCATCCCGACCAGGACGACGGCCGCCTGGCTGCGGCGCGGGAGGCCATCGGGCCGGCCACCGAGCTCCTGGTGGACGCCAACGGCGCGTTCTCCCGCAAGCAGGCGCTGCGCTGGGCACACCGCTACGCCGACGCCGGCGTGACCTGGCTGGAGGAGCCGGTGAGCTCGGACGACCTGGCCGGGCTCCGCCTCCTGCGGGACCAGGGTCCGGCCGGCATGGACATCGCCGCCGGCGAGTACGGCTATGACGTCGGCTACTTCGCGCGGATGCTCGAGGCCCAGGCCGTGGACTGCCTCCAGGCCGACGTCACCCGGTGCGGGGGCTTCACCGGGTTCCGGCAGGCCGCCGCTCTGTGCGACGCCGCCCAGGTGGAGCTCTCCGCCCACTGCGCCCCCCAGCTCTCGACCCATGCCTGTGCGGCCGCCTGGCACGTGCGGGACCTCGAGTACTTCCACGACCACGTCCGTATCGAGTCGCTGCTCTTCGATGGGGTCCTGGAGCCCGAGCCAGGGGGCCTGCTCCGCCCCGACCGGGACCGCCCGGGGCACGGCCTCGCCCTCAAGCGGGCCGACGCGGCGCGCTTTGCCGCCTGAGCCCCCGCCGGACCGGCCCTCCCAGGGCCGCCGTGGTCAGGAGGCCCGGCCGGGCGCGCCCCCGTCGACGGCATGTTCCAGCTCGGCGCGGCTCATCTTGGAGCGCCCCGGGATCCGAAGCGCCTGGGCCCGCTCGTAGAGCTCCTCCCTGGTGAGCCGGGACGGGTCCCCTGCGGACGCCCCCCCGTCGTCGTCTGGCCGGGTGGGCCCGTCGGCGCCCTGGTGGGCCCTGCCGGATCCACGCCCACCCGTGCTGCGCAGGGAGCGTTCCAGGGCCTCCATCAGGTCCACCACCTCCCCCTCCTCGGGTTGCGTCCGGTCGGCCACGATCTCTTCGCCCTGGCGCTTGGCCTCGACCAGGGCCAGCACGGCCTCCCGGTGGGTGTCCCGGTAGTTGCCCGGGTCCCAGTCGGTGGTCATCGAGTCGATGAGCTTGCGGGCGGTCTCCAGCTCCTTGCCGCCGGGGGCCTCCGAGGGGAGGGCACCGATCTCCTGGGCGGGGTCCCGGATCTCGTCGGCGAAGAACATGGTCTCGAGGGCCAGGACCTCAGCCTCGGGCCGAATGGCGGCCAGGTACTGCCTGGACCGCAGCACGAAGGTGGCGACGCCCACCCGGTCGGCCTCCCGGAGGGCCCTGAGCAGCAACGCATAGGGTCGGTGGGCGGCCTCGTCGCGGGGGGCGAGGTAGTAGGTCCGCTGGTAGAAGACCGGGTCGATCTGGGCCTGGTCCACGAAGTCGAGGATCTCGATCGTCCCGGACCGCCCGGGCTCGACCTCGGCCAGCTCCTCGTCCGTCACCGTGACGACCTGGCCCCGACCCACGTCGTAGCCCCTGACGATGTTCTCGTAGGCCACCTCCTCGCCCGTGTCCTCCCGCACCCGCTTGTTGCGGATCCGAACCGAGCTGTCCCGGTCGAGGCGGTGGAAGCGGGGCGTGCGGTCCCGCGTGGCAGCGTGGAGAGCCACCGCCACGTTGACCAGCCCGAAGCTCAGGGCGCCGGTCCAGATGGGGCGTGCCACCGCGCCGTCCTGGCGGGCTACCGCCCGGCGCCGCCCCCGTCGACGGCATGGTGGACAACGCCCTCCCACACCGCCTGCAGGGTCGGGTAGGAGCGGCCCCGCGGTAGCCGCCCCAGCGCGGCGACCACGCCCTCGTCGGCGGCCCGGTGGTTGGCCAGGGCGAGGAGGTCCTCCCGGGTCGCCGGGTACTCGGCGCCGGCCAGCCACCGGGCCAGCTCGGCGCGGGCCTCGGCCTCGAGCTGTGTCGGCTCCTCGGACACCGGACCCTGCTCGGCGCCGTGCCCCCGATCGGGGGGCAGCGGCTCGTCGATGCGCTCCTCCTGGGTCCTGGCCTCCACCGGTGCCCCCTCGGTGAGGGACCGGGCCTCGCTCTCGAGGTGGTCGTCCTGGCGGGTTCCGTGCTTCTCTGTGGGCATCAGCCCCTCCATGACCCCTGCTCGTGGTGTGGCCCGTGGGCCCGTCCTGGTGTGTACCTACCCGTCCCCTGGGACGGGGAATGCGACCGGGCCCCGGCCCGGAGGCGGGGCGGTGTCCCGGCGCGATTCCTGGGGCGCGCCGGGGACCGGTAGGCTCACCGGACCGTGAGCTTCGGGCACCCAGCAGCGAAGGCCCGGTGAGCCGGCTGTCCGGCCTGGCCGACCGCGCCCGCCACCACCGCTCACGGGCGACGGGCGGCCTGGGACGGCTGGTGGGATCCCTCGGCGCCGTCCTCGTGGCGATCGTGGTGGCGGTGGGCACCAGCGGCTGTCACCTGTCCCCGTACGCGGCGACGGTCAACAACCAGGTCATCTCCCAGCAGGCGCTCGACACCGAGCTGCACGCCATTGCCGACAACGCTGCCTACGTCCACAGCCTGGAGTCGAGCGGCCAGGGGGTGCGCGTGCAGGGGGCCGGCACGGCCAGCTTCGACACCCACTTCGCCGACGCCGTGCTGAACCGCCAGATCCTGTTCGCCCTGGTGCACCAGGCGGTGGTACGTCGGGGGATCCCCGTCACGTCCCACGACCTGGCCCTGGCGAGGGCCGACGTCGCCTCGTCGGTGGGAGGCCCCACCGTCTTGAACGCCTTCCCCAGGGCCTACCAGGCCGACCTCGTCCGCCACTCGGCCGAGGTGACCGCCCTGGAGGCGTCCCTCGCCCACGTCTCGGTGGGTCCCACGGCCCTCCGGCGCTACTACGACAGCCACCGGGCACAGTTCCGCTCGGTGTGCGTGTCGCTGGTCCTGGTCAAGACCGTGGCCAAGGCGGACCAGGTGGAGGGCCTGCTGCGGGGTGGGGCCGCCTTCGCCAAGGTGGCGGGGTCCTTCTCCCAGGACGCGGCCACCAAGGCGTCGGGCGGCACGGCCGGGTGCGCGCTGCCCCAGGCCTTCGACAACCAGTACGGCCCGCCGCTGGGGGCGGCGCTGGCCCACCTCAAGGTGGGGGCGCTGGCCCCGCCGGTGAAGACGCCCTCGGGCTGGGTGGTGGCCAAGGTCACCAAGGCCACCCAGGTGCCCTTCTCCCGGGCCACCTCCTCCATCCGCAGCATGCTCCTGCAGGGCTCGAGCGGCAAGGTCAACGCCTACCTGCAACGGCTGGTGGGCCAGGCCACGATCAAGGTGGACCCCCGCTACGGGCACTTCGTGGTCCACGGTCCGTCCGCCGGGCTGCGGGCACCGTCCGGCCCGCCGGCCAAGGTCCTGGCGCTGCCCAACGGGATGGCCGCCACCGGTCCCGGTGGGACCCCCTGACCTGGTGGCTGTGGCGCTCCCGGCGCGATGAGCGGGCGGGTCGTGGTGGTGGGCCTCGGCCCGGCGGGCCCCGAGCTGTGGACCGGGGCGGCCCGGGAGGCCCTCGGGGGTAGCGCACCCCGCTACCTGCGGACCACCCACCACCCAGGGGCGGCCGCCGTGGCGGGGGCCACGAGCTTCGACCACGTGTACGAGACCGCGGCCACCCGGGAGGAGGTCTACGCCACCATCGCCGACGCCCTGGCGGAGGCGGCCGCCTGCCACGGCGAGGTCGTCTACGCCGTCCCCGGCTCGCCGCTGGTGCTGGAGCGCAGCGTGGCGCTGCTGCGCGACGACGACCGGGTCGAGGTGGTGGTGGTCCCGGGGTTGTCCTTCCTCGACCTGGCCTGGGCCAGGCTCGGGGTGGACCCGGTGGCCGCCGGCGTCCGGCTGGTGGACGGGGAGGCGTTCGCCGTCGAGGCCGCCGGCGAGCGGGGACCGCTGCTGGTCGCCCAGACCTGGGGCCGGGACGTGCTGTCCGAGGTCAAGCTGGCCGTCGAGGACGAGCCCGGGGCCCCGGTGGTGGTGATGGCCCGGCTCGGCCTGCCCGACGAGGCGGTCTTCGAGGTGCCCTGGGCCGACCTGGACCGGGCCGTCGATCCCGACCACCTGACCTCCCTGTTCGTCCCCGAGCTGGCGGCCCCCGTCGGGACCGAGCTGGCCCGGCTGGGCCAGCTCATCCGCACCCTCCGCCGCCGCTGCCCCTGGGACCGGGAGCAGACCCACACCTCCCTGCGGCGCCACCTGGTGGAGGAGACCTACGAGGTCCTCGACGCCATCGACGCCCTGGACCGCTCACCGGGCGAGGCCGCCTATCGGGACCTTGCCGAGGAGCTGGGGGACCTGTTGGTCCAGGTGTACTTCCATGCCACGCTGGCCGCAGAGGCCGGCCAGTTCAACCTGGCCGACGTGGCCCGTGGCGTGCACGACAAGCTGGTCGGTCGCCACCCCCACGTCTTCGGCGACGTCCAGGCCGACACCCCGGACCGGGTGCGGGCCAACTGGGAGCAGATCAAACGGGCCGAGAAGGGTCGTGCCAGCGTCATGGACGGCATTCCCCCCAGCCTGCCCGCCCTGCTCGCCGCCACCAAGGTGGTGGGCAAGGCTGAGTCCACCGGCGCCGACCGTCGTTCCTCGGCGGCCCACCTGGCGGCCCTCCGGCAAGCGGTCGACCACCTGGCTCGGGAGGCGGCCGGCAACGGCGGCGGTGCCGGGACCGCCGAGGAGGTGGGGGCGGCCCTCCTGGTGACGGTGGCCCTGACCCGCCGCCTGGGCGTGGACCCCGAGGCCGCGCTCCGGGACGCCACGGCGGGCTACCAGCGCCGGTTCATGGCCCTCGAGGCCCGGGCCCAGGCCGCCGGCGGCGAGCTGGGCGACGCCTCCCCGGCGGAGACGGACGCCCTGTGGCGAGGTGACTGACCGGTCCGGTCCGGACGCCACCGCCAGACCGGGTCGCCGGTGGTGGAGGATGGGAGGGTGACCGGGGTGCTCGACCGGGGTCGGGAGCTGGAGGAACAGGTGGCCGCCTACTTTGGCGAGCACGGCTACCGCGTGGGTCGCAACGTCGTGGCCGAGGGCCGGTCGGGGGCCCGCCACGAGGTGGACGTCCTGGCCGAGGTGGCCGACGCCCTGACCACCTACCGGGTGGCCGTGGAGTGCAAGGCGTGGCAGGAGCCGGTCGACCAGGACGTGGTGTCGAAGTTGTCCTGGGTGGTGGCCGACCTCGGCCTGCACAAGGGGATCGTGGTCGCCCCGGGCGGCGTCACCAGCGGGGCCGGGCAGGCGGCCACCAGGCTGGGCATCGAGGTGTGGGGCCAGGAGGAGGTCGCCCTGCGCTTGGCCGGGGCGCGCCCCGGACGCGGGGGCCAGGCGGTTCTCGGCCTCGCCCCGCTCATCGGCCCGGCGCGGGCCGCCAGGGCGGTCAACCGGTCCCGAGCCCGCCGCTTCGGCCTGTCCGGTGAGGTGGTGGTGGCGTCCACGTTGGTGTGGCTGCCGACATGGGAGCTGCGCCTGGCGCTGGCCCGGTCCGAGGGGCGGGTGCGGCGCCGCCGGATGGTGACCACGGTCTGGCACGCCTACGAGGCGCTGACCGGGGCGCTCCTGGAGCGGCGGGACACGCCGGTCCCCGCGCTGGACCTGGAGGTGACGGGTCCGGTCCTGGGCGCCCGGGTGGGGGAGGCCCAGGTGGTGGCCGCGATCCGCCGGGCCATGGGTCGCCTGGCCGAGGTCACCACGGAGGCGGCCGTCGCCCGTCACGCGGCCACCCTGGCCGGGTTGGGGGTGGACGAGGGCGTGGAGCACGTGGAGGTCGAGGCCGCCCGGCTGGTGCACCTGCCGACGCACCTGGCCCTGCTCCGACGTCGCGGGGCGCAGCGGGTGGTGGCCGTGGACGCCCGCAGCGCCACCCGCTCCGAGGTCCTGGGCACGGCCGCCACCACCCTCATCGGGGTCGTGGCGGCGGCCCTGGACTGGCCCGCCCCCTGAGGGGGACCCCGGCGCCGGCTCGCACGGGTGCACAACCCTGACAGAAGCGTGGTAACGTTTGGCGGGTGGTCCACGGGGCGCTCACCATCCAGGAGGCGGCGGCCACCACGGGGTGGTCGGCCCGGATGCTCCGCTACATCGAGGACTCGGGGCTGGTGGAGCCCCGACGCTCCTCGGGGGGCTACCGGCTGTACGGCGCTGCCGAGCTCCAGCGGCTGCGGACCCTGCGCGAACTGATGACGCGCTTCGACCTGGAGCTGGCCGAGGTGGGGTTCGCCCTGCGCCTGCACCGGGAGCCCGAGCTCCGCCGGGGGGTCCAGGGGTGGCTGCAGGCCGAGGCTCGCCGTCCCGACGAGGTTCCCAGCGCGGCGTGGCTCCGCTGGGAACAGGAGAAGCACACCCAGCTGCTGGCCGCGGCCAGCTCGGACAAGGAGACCGCATGAGCTTTGACTACAGGGTGGCAGACCTCTCGCTGGCCGAGCTCGGCCGCCGGGAGATCGACCTGGCCCAGCACGAGATGCCCGGTCTGATGGCCGTGCGCCGAGAGTGGGCGGCGGAGCAGCCCCTCCGGGGCGCCCGGATCACCGGC
>DASQQH010000009.1:0-2205 GCA_035643555.1 Acidimicrobiales bacterium
AAACTGGGGATTTGTCCGGGTTCACTGGGGAAATCCTGGGAACACCCGCGGGCGCCGCCTGAGAAGGGGGGGCGGGACCGGGAGCGCTGACTGCCCAACGCTCCCAGTTCCCCCGTACGGTTGATGTCAAGCTAGAACGGGTGGCGCCCCCCGGACAGAGGCGTTGGTCCCGACGGCCGACCTGCCGGGACCGAAGGGCACTGCCCGCGACCCGACCATCGGCTCTAGCCGGGGATGGGGCGCGCTCTTAGCTTGAGCGTCGTGCAGTGGGAAACGATCAGGAAGTTCCCGCACCCATCGGGCGTAACCCCCAACATGGCGGAGTACGAACGCGAACGCCGCTCTTTTTCCTGGGACGGGGCGCACCAATGGCTCGACGGGCTTCCCGGCGGCGCGGGGCTCAACATCGCCTACGAGGCCGTCGACCGCCACGCCGCCGGGGCGATCAGTTCGAAGCCGGCGCTGCGCTGGCTCCGCCGCGGTGGCGACGCGCTGGACATCACCTACGGGGAGCTGTCCGAGCGCTCCAGCCGCTTCGCCAACGCCCTCGAGTCACTCGGCCTCGGCGCCGGGGAGAGGGTGTTCCTTCTCTCCCCCCGCAGCCCCGACGTCTTCGTGGCGGTCCTGGGAACGCTCAAACGGCGGGCGGTGCTGTGCCCGGTCTTCGCGGCCTTCGGCCCGGAGCCGGTTCGCCAGCGGATGGAGCTGGGATCGGCCCGTGTACTCGTCACCACCTACGACCTGTACCGGCGCAAGGTCGCCAAGATCAGGGACCGGCTTCCCCTCCTGGAGCACGTGCTGCTCAGCGGGGATCTGTCCGGCCGGGACCTGCCGGCCGGGACCACCGCCCTCGACACGCTGCTCGACGCGCAGCCGTCCGGATACCGCATAGCGCCGACGCACCCCGAGGAGATGGCGCTGCTGCACTTCACCAGCGGCACCACCGGTACTCCCAAGGGGGCGGTGCACGTGCACGAGGCGGTCGTCGCCCATCACGCCACCGGCCTTCTGGCGCTGGACCTCCACCCCGACGACGTGTTCTGGTGCACCGCCGACCCCGGATGGGTCACCGGCACCTCCTACGGGATCATCTCGCCTCTCACATGCGGGGTCACCAGCGTCGTCGAGGACGGCGAGTTCGAGGCGGAACGCTGGTACGGGATTCTCGAGACCATGGGTGTGACGGTCTGGTACACGTCGCCCACCGCACTGCGCATGCTGATGCAGGCCGGTCCCGAGCCGGCGCGGGCCCACGACCTGAGCCGGTTGCGGTTCATCGCCAGCGTCGGTGAGCCGCTCAACCCGGAGGTGGTCGTCTGGGCCCGTGACACCCTGGGCCTCCCGGTGCACGACAACTGGTGGCAGACCGAGACCGGCGGGATCATGATCGCCAACTACGCCTGCATGGACATCCGCCCGGGTTCCATGGGCCGCCCGCTGCCGGGAGTCGAGGCGGGGGTGCTGCTGCGCGACGAGCACGACCGGGTGGTGATCGGCCCGGACGGGGCGGCCCGGGAAGCGGGGCCGGGCCAGGACGGCGAGCTGGCCCTACGGCCCGGCTGGCCGTCGATGTTCCGCGGCTACCTGGGCGACGAGGAGCGGTACCGGGCGGCGTTCGACGGCGGCTGGTACCTGACCGGGGACCTGGCCCGCCGGGACGGGGACGGCTACTTCTGGTTCCTCGGCCGCGGCGACGACGTCATCAAATCGGCCGGCCACCTCATCGGACCCTTCGAGGTCGAGTCGACGCTGCTCGAACACCCCTCGGTCGCGGAGGCGGCGGTCATCGGCAAGCCCGACCCGGTTGCCGGGGAGGTGGTCAAGGCGTACGTGACCCTGGCACGGGGCTACGCCCCGGACGACGAGCTCCGCCTCGAGCTGCTGGGTTTCGCCCGCAGCCGCCTGGGCGCGACAGTGGCCCCCAGGGAGATCGAGTTCGACCAGCACCTCCCGCACACCCACAGCGGGAAGATCGTGCGACGCCTCCTCAAAGAGCGCGAGCTCCACCATCCGGGGCTCGGCTCGAGCGGGCCAGGACGGGGGGCGCACCGGTGATCGCCGCCGAACGGGAGGCCACCTCCCATCTCATTGGGCTCCTCACCGAGATGGTGCGCATCCGCCGCTTCGAGGAGCGCTGCGTCGAGCTGTACAGCGACATGCACATCCGCGGGTTCCTCCACCTGGCGATAGGCGAGGAGGCCTGCG
>DASQQH010000010.1:0-3280 GCA_035643555.1 Acidimicrobiales bacterium
TGCGGGCCACCCTGGCCCACGGCGAGCTGCGGGCCAGGGTGCTGGACCACGAGGACGGGCCGGGGTGAGCACCGGTCCTGCCTCGCCCGCCCCCGGCTCCGGGGATCTTGGCCGGACGGACGAGGGGCCCCCCGGGCTGCCCGACCTGGACACCCTGAGCTACGAGGAGCTGGTGGATCTCCTGGAGGACCTGACCCGCCGGATGAGCTCGGGTGAGGTGGGGATCGAGGCGGCGACCGACCTCTACGAGCAGGCGGGCGTGGTCCACCACGCGGCCAGTGAGCGCCTCGCCCGGGTGAGGGACCGCCTGGCGGCCCTGGAGGGCCAGGGCGAGGAGGAGGACCCCGGCGACTGAGGGGTCCCCGGGGTGGCCGGTCGGCGGCGGCTCACCCTGACGCCCAGCGGGCGACGCCGACCCGGTGGATGGCCCGGGCGCCGTGGAGGTCGTCGGCCCCCGGGCCCCGGTCCCGGCACCCGGGGACCTCCAGGATGGCCGGCAGGCCCTGCAGCCGCGGGTGGCCGAGCAGGCTGGCCAGGGCGTCGGCGCCGATCGTGCCGGCCCCCAGGTTCTCGTGGCGGTCCCGCCGTGAGCCGAGGGGGACCTTGGAGTCGTTGACATGGAGGCAGGACAGCCGGTCGAGGCCGATGGCCCGGTCCAGGGCGGCCACCGTGGCGTCGGCCTCCTCGAGGGAGGCGTAGGGCACGCCTGCGGCCCAGAGGTGCTGGGTGTCCAGGCACACCCCGAAGCGGGGATCCCAGCCGAGGCGGTCCAGGACGGTCCCCAGCTCCTCGAAGGTGGCGCCGACCGTCCCGCCGGCCCCGGCGGTGTTCTCGAGCAGCACGGGGCAGGCGTCCCCAACCTCCTCGACGGCCCGCAGCAGGCCCTCGGCCAGGTGAGCCACGACGGTCCCGAGACCGGCCCCCCGGTGGCTCCCCAGGTGGAGCACCAGGCCACGGGCGCCGATGGCGGCCGCCACCTCCAGGTTGGCCACCAGGCAGGCCCAGGAGCGCTCGTAGAGGGGGGGGTCGGTGGTGGCCAGGTTGATGAGGTAGGTGGCGTGGCAGTAGGTGGTCACCACGACCGGCCCGGCCCGCTGGCGTTCGGGATAGGCAGCCAGCTCCGCTGGGTCGTGGGGGGTGGGGCGCCAGGTCCGGGGGCTCTGGGTGAAGACCTGGACGACCTCGGCCCCCATCGCCTCGCCCCGCGCCAGGGCGGTGGGGAGGCCACCGGCGGAGCGGACCTGGGCGCCGAAGAGCACCCGGCGACGCTACCGGCGGCGGGCCGGGGCGCCCGGCCGGCTCACCCGGGTCCGGGCCCTGGCAGACTGAGGCGGCGTGGTGCGGGCGGTCGTGTTCGACTTCGACGGGGTGATCCTGGAGACCGAGGGCCCCGAGTACCGGGCCTGGGAGGAGATCTTCCGGGCCCACCGGGCCCGATTGACGATGGAGGAGTGGGGAGCGGCCATCGGCACCACGGGGGGCTTCGACCCGTACCGGGCGCTGCTCGGGCGAGCCCGGGGCCCGGTGGCGGGGGAGGACCGGGTCCGGGCGGCCCAACAGGCGCGGGTGGACGAGCTGCTGGCGGCGTCGGAACCCCTGCCGGGGGTTCTCACCTGGCTGGACGCCGCCGCCCGCCTGGACCTCTCCCTGGCCGTCGCCTCGACCTCCTCGGCCGACTGGGTGGCGGGACACCTGGCGGTGCTGGGCGTCGCCGAGCGCTTCGCCTGCCTGTCGTGCGGGGACAGGGAGACGGTGCCCAAGCCGGCGCCGGACCTCTACCTGCGGGCGTGCGCCTGCCTCGGCGTCCGCCCGGGCGCGGCGGTGGCCGTGGAGGACTCCGCCCACGGGGTGGCGGCCGCCACGGCGGCCGGCCTGTTCACCGTGGCGGTCCCCCATGCCCTGACCCGGAGCATGGACCTGAGCCGGGCCCAGCTGCTCGTGTCGTCGCTCGAGGAGGTGAGCCTGTCCGAGGTGGTGGCCCTGGCCGAGGCCTGGGCCGGGGGTGCCCAGGGGTGAGCGCCCGGGCGAGCACCGTCGGGTGCCTCAGGGCCCCTCCGCGGCGGGGGGGTGAGCACCTGGCCCAGGCGGTCGCCCTCCCGGTGGGCCAGGGCGGTGTTGACGTCCAGGCGCTCCAGGGCCTGGTCCAGGGTGCGCTGGCCGGAGCGGAGGGTGTGGGTGGCGAAGAAGTCGTGGACCTGGCCGGCCAGGCCGTGCTGGAGCAGGACCGCCACGTTGTCCAGCATGCGGGGGATGCTGTTGTCCGGGAAGCGGGCCAGCAGCTCGTCCCACCGCCGGGTCACGAACGACCAGGCCGTGGCCCCGCCCCGGCGGTTGGCCAGCAGCCGCCCGATGACGTAGGGGGCGTTCTGGGTCCGGACCTCGGTCATGCACAGCTCCAGGGTCCGGTTGACCAGGTCGTCGTCCTCGAAGTCCGCCAGGGCGAACAGGTAGCGCTGCTCCTCCTGGGGGGTGGCGGGGTGCCGATAGCGCTCGAGGAAGGCCGCCCACTCCTCGGCGCCGCCGCTCGCCGCCACCGAGGCCACCACCGCCTGGGCCAGGTCGGGCGGGACGGTCGCCCGGCCGACCAGGGCATCGGCGTGCAGCCGGGTCGCCCGGTCCCGGACCGCCGGGTCGGCACCGAGGGTCCCGAGCGCCCCGAGGAGGACGGCGCGCAGGGTCCCGCGTCGCTCGTCCTCCCCGGCGGCCGGTTCCCAGCCCACCCGGGAGAACGCCGGGGTCACGAGCGACCGGACGAAGGCCTGGAGCTTGAGGCGGTCGCCGCCGGCCACCACCCGGTCCAGGAGGTTCAGCGCGGCGAGGGCGACGCTCCACACGTCGGGATCGGCCTCCCCGGTGGTCCCGAGCGTGCCCAGCAGGGAGACGAGGTCCTCGCTCGGGGTGACGCCGGCGAGGACCCCGGCCCAGGTGTCGGAGACCAGGTTGAACCGCTCGAGGGCATCCAGGTCGGTGAGGGTCGCCGTGAGCCGGGCGGCGAGGCCGCCCTCGTAGGCCACGCGGTAGAAGCCGTGCCCGCCGGCGTTGGCCACCACCCACTCCGGCGGCCCGGGGAGGGGGAAGGTGGCGCCGCCGGGGTCGAGCAGGACCCGGTTCTCCACCGCCCTCCCACCGGCCCGCCCCCGAAGCAGCACCGGCACGCGCCAGTCGGAGCCGATGGCGCTGGGCCGGTCGGGGCCCGCCTCGTCCGGCAGGTAGTGGAACGGGCGCTGGTCGAGGTGCACCCCCCGGTCGGTGGCGCTGACCGTCACCAGGGGATAGCCGC
>DASQQH010000011.1:0-3840 GCA_035643555.1 Acidimicrobiales bacterium
ACCCTGGTGGTGGACCCGGCCGATCCCGAGGCCGACCTGGCCCGCCTGGCGGTCGTGGAGCGCCATCACCGCACCGGGCGGATCGGGCTGGGCTACGTCTCTGGCTTCGGTCTCGGCCGTGGCGCCCTGGCCTCCACCGTCGGCCACGACGCCCACAACTGCATGGTGGTGGGGGCGGCCGGGCCGACCGGGCCGCCGGACATGGCGGTGGCCGTGGCCAGGCTGGCGGCGCTCGGGGGCGGGCAGGTGGCGGTGGCAGACGGGGAGGTCCTGGCCGAGGTGGCCCTGCCCATCGCCGGGCTCATGAGCGACCGACCCGCCGCCGAGGTCGCCGAGGCCCAGGGTGTCCTGGTCGCGGCGGCCAGGGATCACCTGGGGGTGGGGCTGGCAGCGCCGTTCATGGCGCTTTCGTTCCTCGGGCTGTCGGTGATCCCCGAGCTCCGCCTCACCGACCAGGGCCTGGTGGACGTGGGCGCCGGGGCGCTCGTTCCGGTCGAGGTGTGAGGCCCTCCCGGCCCGGTCGGGTGGCCGGGCCGGGGCGGCTCGGCACCGGGGCGGGCCCGCCCGGGGAGGACCTGGTCCCGGTCCGCTACGGTTCCTCCCGGTGACCAAACACCCGCTCGCCTTCGATCCGATCGCCGAGGCGGAGCGGCAGTGGCGCGACCGGTGGCCGGCGCCCGAGGCCATGGCCGCGGCCACCTCCATCATGCGGGCCCAGCAGATCGTGCTCGGGACCGTGGACCGGGCGCTCGGGGACATGGGGCTGTCCTTCGCCCGCTACGAGGCCCTGGTCCTGTTGCACGTGAGCAGGCGGGGCTCGCTGCCCCTGGGCAAGATGGGGGACCGCCTGCAGGTCCACCCCACCAGCGTGACCAACCTCGTGGACCGCCTGGAGTCCCAGGGCCTGGTCCGGCGCACCCGCCACCCAACCGACCGCCGCACCACCCTGGCGGAGATCACCGGGGAGGGCAGGCGGGTGGTGGAGAAGGCGACCGCCGAGGTGGTCGATACCCACTTCGGCCTCGACGGTCTGTCCGCCACCGAGCTGACCCGCCTCACGGCCATCCTCCGCAAGGTGCGGGTCCACGCCGGGGACTTCCCGGACGACCGACGATCTGTCGACCGACAGTAGGAACTGCGACTACCTGTCGGGGGTAGGATGCCACCATGACCAGGCGTGAGGAGTGGCAGCGAGGCTTCGACCAGACGCCCACCCGCGACGCGGACTTCGAGACCCTGTCGGGCATCCCGCTCCAGCCGGTGTACGGGCCCGAGGACGGGGAGTACCCGGGCGTCTATCCCTACACCCGGGGGCCCTACGCCTCGATGTACCGGTCCAAGCTGTGGACCATGCGGATGTTCGCCGGGTTCGGGACGGCGACCGACACCAACTGGCGCTTCAAGGAGCTGCTGGCCAGCGGGGGCGGTGGCCTGTCCACCGCCTTCGACCTGCCCACCCTCCTCGGGGTGGACTCCGATGATCCCAAGGCCGAGGGGGAGGTTGGCCGGTGCGGGGTGGCCGTGGACACCCTGGCCGACGTCGAGGACCTCTACCGGGACATCGACCTCGAGCAGGTGACCACGTCGATGACGATCAACTCCCCGGCGGCGGTGGTCCTCGCCATGTACGTGGCCAACGCCGAGGCCTGCGGCGCCGACCGGGCGGCCCTCGGGGGCACGCTCCAGAACGACATCCTGAAGGAGTACCAGGCCCAGAAGGAGTTCGTCTTCCCCCCTCGGCCCAGCATGCGCCTGGTCGCCGACAGCATTGCCTGGTGCGCCAGGGCCATGCCCCGGTGGCATCCCGTGTCGATCTCGGGCTACCACATCCGGGAGGCGGGGTCCACCGCGGCCCAGGAGCTTGCCTTCACCCTGGCCAACGGGTTCGCCTACGTCGAGTCGGCCCTCCACCGGGGCCTGGCGGTCGACGAGTTCGCCCCCCGGCTGTCCTTCTTCTTCAACGCCCACATCGACTTCTTCGAGGAGGTGGCCAAGTACCGGGCGGCGCGGCGGATCTGGGCCCGCTGGCTCCGGGAGCGCTACGGCGCGACGAGCCCCCGGTCCCTCCGGCTCCGGTTCCACACCCAGACCGCCGGGGTGTCCCTCTCGGCCCAGCAGCCCGAGGTGAACATCGTGCGCACCGCCGTGGAGGCCCTGGCCGGGGTCATGGGAGGGACCCAGAGCCTGCACACCAACGCCATGGACGAGGCTCTGGCCCTGCCCACCAGCAAGGCGGCCCGGATCGCCCTGCGCACCCAGCAGGTGCTGGCCGAGGAGACCGGGGTGGCCAACGTGGCCGACCCCCTGGGCGGCTCCTGGTTCGTGGAGTCCCTCACCGACGAGATGGAGGCCCAGGCCGAGGAGACCTTCGCCCACCTGGACGACCTGGGCGGGGGGGCGATGCTCGAGGGGGTCCTCCGGGGGATCGAGGAGGGCTGGTTCCAGGACGAGATCGCCGACGCCGCCTACCGCTTCGACCGGGCCATGAACCAGCACCGGCGGGTCATGGTCGGGGTCAACGGGTTCACCGAGGGCAACGCCGAGGATCCCATCGAGGTCCTCAAGATCACCGACGAGGACGAGCGCCGCCAGATCAAGCGCCTGGGGGGGGTGAAGAGTCGCCGGGACCAGGCGGCGGTGGACCGGGCCCTCCGGGACCTCGCCACGGCGGCGGCCGACCCGGACACCAACCTGATGGAGCCCTTGATCGACACCGTGCGCACCTACGCCACCCTGGGCGAGATCATGAACGCCCTGGCCGAGGTGTTCGGGCGCCACCAGGAGACCCCCTCGATCTGACCGGGCCCTCCGGGAGGACCGCCGCCAGGGTGGACCAGGACTGGGGTGTGGCCCCGCAGGCCGCGCCCGTCTCGGGGTTCCAGTACTCGGAGAACCCGCTGCGCCAGGCGCCGGCCCGGGTGGTGGCCGCCAGCTCGGCGGCGATGTCGTCGAGGCCGTGGCGGTCCGCGGCGTCGACCAGGAGGAAGTTGAGCTGGGGCCAGGCGGGGCCCCGCCAGTAGGTGTCGGGGCGGTAGGCGGGGTGGGAGGCCGGCACGTACCGGGGGCCGAAGGGGGCGGCGAAGCGGCCGTTCCCCACGCACTGGCCGAGGGCCGCCTCGGCCCGGGCCGGGGACCTGGTGCTGAGCGCCCCGAGGGCCCCGTCCAGGGTGGGCGTCGACGCCGAGGCCGCCCCGGGGGGCCGGTCGGCCCGGTCGGCCCACAGCCCCTCGGCCTCGTCCCACAGCTGGTCGTCGATCGCCGCCGCCAACGCCGCCCCGCGCTGGGCCCAGTGGGCCGCCCCGGTCAGGGAGCCGAGGCGGTCGGCGGCGTCGGCGGCGATGGCGTTGAACGCCGCCGGCGCCACGGTGAAGGCCGGGTTGGCCACGGCGACGCCCAGCTGGTCGACCCGGGTGGTGGCGACCAGCCGGGCGTCGTGGTCCTGGAGGCGGTCCAGGGCGAGGGGGCCGTACCAGTCGTCGAACCGGGGGGAGATGTCGGCCCCGGACTCCCAGGGGTGGACGATCGTGAGCAGCCCGCCGGCGAGGCGGGTGTCCCACAGCCACCCCAGGGCCTCGGCCGCCGCCGGCACCAGCCACGGGGGCGGGGCCAGGCCCCGGTCGATCCCGCCGCCCCGCCGCCACGGGTCGCCGTAGACCATGTGGGGCACGAAGCCCCGCCCGGCCACCGTGGGGAGGCGGGAGCCGAGCAGGGACGCCAGCTCGACCACCGCCTCCCGGCGCCCGAAGCCGGCCCAGGCGATCGCGTGGAAGCAGCTGTCCCACAGCCACCGGTGGGGGTAGGTCACCGGGTGGGGGAGGGTGCAGCCCAGGTCCTGGTCCC
>DASQQH010000012.1:0-7106 GCA_035643555.1 Acidimicrobiales bacterium
CGGTGCGGCCTCGGTCACCCTGGGGGCGTCGACCGAGGCCGCCAGGGCCCCCGTCCCCCTGGCCGAGGCCCGCCGCGTCGCCCGGGAGGCCCGCGCCCTCGCCGGGAGGGGCGGGTGAGGGCCCCCGGCGTCGCTCACAGGGCGGCCTCGCCCCGCTCGCCGGTGCGGACCCGGACCAGGTCCTCCACGACGGTCACCCAGATCTTGCCGTCGCCGATGCGGCCGGTGCGGGCCGCGTCGGCGAGGACGTCGAGGGCCTCCCAGGCCTGGAGGTCGTCGGCCAGGACCTCGACGCGGACCTTGGGCACGAAGCCGATCTCGTACTCGGCGCCCCGGTAGACCTCGGTGTGGCCCCGCTGGCGCCCGAATCCCTGGACCTCGCTCACGGTCATGCCCTGGATCCCCAGGCGGAGCAGCGCCTCCCGGACGGCGTCCAGCTTGAAGGGGGGCACCACGGCGGTGACCAGCCTCATGCCTCACCTCCGCTCGTCGGGGTCGGCGTGGCACCGGGCCTCGGGACGCTGTCGGGGCCGTGGCCCCCGCCCTGGTCCCGGGCGGGGGGCGGCGGGGCGCCGACGGGCCCGGCGAGGCCCCGGACCAGGCCGGTGGTGAGGTCGTAGCCCGACTCGGCGTGCAGGGCCAGGTCCAGGCCCTGGAGCTCGGCGTCGTCGGACACCCGCAGCCCCATGACCTTGTCGATGGCCTTGGCCAGGACCCAGGACATGGCGAAGGAGTAGGCGGCCACGGCGGCCACCGCCGCCGCCTGGTAGCCGAGCAGCTTCGGGCTGCCCCCGTAGAACAGGCCGTTGGCGCCGCTCACCGCCGACGTGCCGAAGAGGCCGATCAGCAGGGCACCCACCACCCCGCCCACGAAGTGCACGCCCCCCACGTCCAGGGCGTCGTCCAGGCGGAGGCGGTACTTGAGGCTGACGGCCAGGGCACAGATGGCCCCGGCGGCCACGCCGATGGCGGTTGCCCCCACGACGTTGACGAAGCCGGCGGCCGGGGTGATGGCGACCAGCCCCGCCACGGCCCCCGACGCCGCCCCCAGGGTGGTCGACTTCCCGTTCCGGAGCTTCTCCACGGCGATCCAGGCCAGCAGGGCGGCGGCGGTGGCCGTGTTGGTGTTCAGGAAGGCCTGGGCGGCCAATTGGTTCGCGGCCAGGGAGGAGCCGGCGTTGAACCCGAACCAGCCGAACCACAGGATGCCCGCCCCCAGGAGGACCAGGGGGAGGTTGTGGGGGCGCATGGGGTCCTTGGGCCACCCCCGACGGCGCCCGATGACCGTGGCGAGGGCCAGCCCGGCCACCCCGGCGTTGATGTGGACCACGGTCCCCCCGGCGAAGTCCTCGGCCCCCAGCTTGTGCAGCCAGCCGGTGGGGGAGAAGACCCAGTGGGCCACCGGGGCGTAGACCAGGATCGACCAGCCCACGATGAACGCCACGAAGGCCCCGAGCTTGACCCGGTCGGCCGAGGACCCGGTGATCAGCGCCGGGGTGATGATGGCGAACATCAGCTGGAAGACGACGAAGACCAGGGTGGGGATGGTCAGCGCCGACGATCCGGAGAACCCGGGCACCGCCTGGGTCATGTGCCCGAGGGCGAAGAAGTGGAGGGTGCCGATCAGGCCCACGCCGCCGGCGTCGGGGCCGAACGCCAGGCTGAAGGTGAGGAACACCCAGATGATGCTGACCAGGCCCATGACCACGTAGTTCTGCATCAGCATGCCCAGCACGTTCTTGGCCCGGACCATGCCGCCGTAGAAGAAGGCCAGTCCGGGGGTCATGAACAACACCAGCGCCGAGCTGGCAAGGACCCACGCCGTGTCACCCGCGTTGATGCGCATGGCGCCAGTGTGGGCGGCCTTCATTTCCCCCGCGGGGCCGCCGTGTTGCGCCAGGATGAACGGTTCCCTCGCCGGGGGCCCGGCCCGGGACGGGCCTCAGGCGGGGCGGCCCCGGAGGCGCCGGTAGCGGCGGATGAGGGAGGTGGTGGAGCTGTCGTGGGACAGCGCCGGGGCCTCGGTGGCCTCCTCCTCGGGGACGATGGCGTCGGCCAGGATCTTGCCCAGCTCGACCCCCCACTGGTCGAAGGAGTCGATGCCCCAGACGACGCCCTCGGTGAACACCTTGTGCTCGTAGAGGGCCACCAGGGTCCCGAGCGCCTCCGGCGTCAGCCGCTCGAAGAGGATGGCCGTGGTCGGCTGGTTGCCCGGGCAGACCCGGTGGGGGATCTGGGGGGGCGGCGAGCCCGCCCGGCGAAGCTCCTCCTCGGTCCGGCCGAAGGCCAGGGCCTCGCACTGGGCGAACAGGTTGGCCATGAGCAGGTCGTGGTGGCGGCCGACGGGGTCCAGGGGCTGGGCGAAGCCGATGAAGTCCGCGGGGATCAGCTTGGTGCCCTGGTGGAGGAGTTGGTAGAAGGCGTGCTGGCCGTTGGTTCCCGGCTCCCCCCAGATGACGGGTCCGGTCTGGTGGTCGACGGCACGGCCCGCGAGGTCCACGTGCTTGCCGTTGGACTCCATCTCCAGTTGCTGGAGGTAGGCGGGGAACCGCCACAGGTCGGCGCTGTAGGGCAGCACCGCCAGGGTCTCGGCGCCGAGGAAGTTGTCGTACCACACCGCCAAGAGGCCGAGCAGCGCGGGCAGGTTCTCCTCGAGCGGGGCGGTGCGGAAGTGCTCGTCCATGCGGTGGAACCCGGCCAGCATCTCCGAGAAGGCCTCGGGCCCGACGGCGATCATGAGGGAGAGGCCGACGGCGCTGTCGTAGGAGTAGCGGCCGCCCACCCAGTCCCACAGGGGGAACATGTTGTCCGTGTCGATCCCGAACTCGGCCACGCCCTCGGCGTTGGTCGACACGGCCACGAAGTGGTGGGCGACCGCCTCGGGGTCGCCCCCCAGGCCCTGGAGGGCCCACTGCCTGGCGGTCTGGGCGTTGGTCAGGGTCTCCTCGGTGTGCCAGGACTTGGAGCACACGATGAACAGGGTCTCGGCCGGGTCCAGGCCCTCGGTGGCCCGGACGAAGTCGCTGCCGTCGATGTTGGAGACGAAGGACACCCGAAGGCCGGGCTGGGTGTAGTGGCGGAGCGCCTCGTGGGCCATGTGGGGTCCGAGGTCCGAGCCGCCGATCCCGATGTTCACCACGTTCCTGATGGCCTTGCCCGAGTGGCCCCGCCACTCGCCGCTGCGGACCCGGCGGGCGACGGCCGCCATCCGCTCCAGGCAGGCGTGGACGTCGGGGACGACGTCGCGCCCGGCCACCGGGAAGGACGAGCCCGCCGGTGCCCGCAGGGCCACGTGCAGGGCCGGGCGGTCCTCGGAGACGTTGATCGCCTCCCCCCGCCACATGGCCTCGATGCGCTCGGGCAGCCCCCGGGCCCGGGCCAGGGACACCAGGAGGTCGATGGTCCGGTCCACCACCCGGTTCTTCGAGTAGTCGAGGTACACCCCGCAGGCCTCTCTCGCCAGGCGTCGTCCCCGGTCGGGGTCCTGGGCGAAGAGGTCCCGGAGGTGGGCGCCGCGGACCTCCTCGGCGTGGTCGGCGAGGGCCTGCCAGTCCGGGAGGTCGGTGGCGGGGGACCCGGCGGGCGCTCTCTCCCCGGGGGCGGCGCGCCGGGTCACGCCCCGTCCCCGCCGCCGGCCGGGCGCTCCTCGTGGCCCCCGAAGCCCCTGCGCATGGCCGACAGCACCTTGTTTGCGAACGCGTCCAGGTCCCGCGAGGCGAAGCGGGAGTAGAGGGCGGCGGTGAGCACCGGGGCAGGGACCCCCTCGTCGATGGCCGCGATCGAGGTCCACCGCCCCTCGCCGGAGTCCGACACCCGCCCCTCGTAGCCGGACAACTCCGGCGAGTCGGCCAGGGCGGCCGCGGTCAGATCGAGGAGCCAGGACTGGATCACGCTGCCCCGTCGCCAGACCTCGGCCACCGCGGCGGTGTCGATGTCGTAGCGGTAGTACTCGGGTTGCTCCAGGGGGGCGACCTCGGCGTCGCCCTCCTGCTGGCGGCTGCCGGCGTCCGCCTGGGCGAGGATGTTGAGCCCCTCGGCCAGCGCGGCCATCATCCCGTACTCGATCCCGTTGTGGACCATCTTGACGAAATGGCCTGCCCCCGAGGGCCCGCAGTGCACATAGCCCTGCTCGGCCGTCGCCACGGGGCCGGACCGACCGGCCGACCGGGGGGCCGCCTCCACCCCCGGGGCCAGGGAGGAGAAGATGGGGTCGAGCCGGCGCACGGGCTCGGGCTCGCCCCCGATCATCAGGCAGTAGCCGCGCTCCAGGCCCCACACCCCCCCACTGGTGCCGCAGTCGACGAAGTGGATGTCCCGGGCGCCCAGCTCCGCGGCGTGGCGCAGGTCGTCGCGGTAGTAGGAGTTGCCACCGTCGATGACGATGTCGTCGCCGTCCATGGCCCCGGCCAGGTCGGTGACCACCCGGTCCGTCACCTCCCCGGCGGGCACCATGACCCAGGCGGCCCGGGGCCTGGACAGCTTGGCCACGAAGTCCTCCAGGGAGGAGGCGCCGGTGGCCCCTTCAGCCTCCAGGGCGGTCACCGCGTCCTTGTTGCGGTCGAAGACCACGCAGGTGTGGCCGTCGCGCATGAGGCGCCTGACGATGTTGGCGCCCATGCGCCCGAGGCCCACCATCCCCAGCTGCATGGTCGTTCCCGATGAGGTCATGCTCGTCTCCCTCCGGGCTCGGCTCCGGCGCTGCGGGTCTCCCCATCGTCGCGCGAGCCCGTCGCGTCCTGCCCCGGGGGGCGTTGGGGGACCCAGGGATCGTGCCAGCCCGCATAGCCCCGGGTGACGTACTTGGCCTGCTCGGGACCCCAGGACCCCGCGGCGTAGCGCAGGGGTGCCGGAGGGTCCTCCAGGAGGGGCTGGACCACCCGCCAGGTCTGCTCCACGCTGTCCTGGCGGGTGAACAGCCGACGCTCCCCGGCCATGGCGTCGGCGAGCAGGCGCTCATAGGGCTCAAGGGGCTGGCCCAGCTCCTGGGCGAAGGACAGCCCCAGGTGGACCGGCTGCCAGGCGTGCTGGTCGCTGCCCTTGGTGAGCAGCTGGACCAGCAGTCCCGGGTCGGGATCCACCCGGAGGACCACCTGGTTGGCCTCGCTGGCGGCGGCCCCGTTCAGGAAGGTGAGCGGCGGGGGACGGTGGAACACCACGCGGACCTCGGTGACCCGGGTTGGAAGGGCCTTGCCCGCCCGAAGGAAGAAGGGGACCCCGGCCCACCGCCAGCTGTCCACCGCCAGGCGGAGGGCGACATAGGTCTCGGTGGTGGAGTCCGGCGCCACCCCCTGGATGTCCTGGTAGCCCTGGTACTGGCCCCGCACGTACCGCTCGGGGTTGGCCGGCGGCATCGCCCGGAAGACCTCCACCTTCTTGTCCCGCAGGTCGTCCGCCCCGGGGCCGACCGGCGGGTCCATGGCGATGAGCCCCAGGATCTGGAGGAGGTGGTTCTGGACCACGTCGCGCAAAGCGCCCACGGCGTCGTAGAAGCTGCCCCGGTCCTCGACCCCGAAGTCCTCCGCCATGGTGATCTGCACGGCGGCCACGTGCTGGCGGTTCCACACCGGCTCCAGGAGCGCGTTGGCGAACCGGAGGAACTGGATGTCCATCACCGGCTCCTTGCCGAGGAAGTGGTCGATCCGCAGCAGCTGGTCCTCCGCCAGGTAGGAGTGGAGCACCTGGTTGAGCTGGCGGGCCGAGGCCAGGTCGTGGCCGAAGGGCTTCTCCAGCACCACCCGGGCCCCGCCGGTGAGCCCGGCCTCGTGGAGGGCCTCGACCACTTTGGCGAAGAGCGACGGCGGGGTCTCCAGGTAGAACAGGGGCCGGTCCCGTCCCTCGAGGACCCGGCCCAGCCGCTCATAGGTGTCCGGGTCCCCGAAGTCCCCGGCGACGAAGGACAGCCGGCCCGCCAGTCGGGAGAACACGGTCTCGTCCACGGCCTCCCCGCTCTGTTCCACACCAGCGCGGGCGGCGGCCACCAGGGTCTGGTCCTCCCAGTCGTCCCTCGCCACGCCGATCACCGGGCAGGCCAGCCAGCCCCGCGCTTCGAGGCGGTACAGGGCACGGAACGTCATCTTGTGGGCCAGATCGCCGGTGATGCCGAAGATCACGAGGGCGTCGGCGGCCTCGGCCTGGGCGGAAGGCACTGACGCTGCACTCTAAAGGGTGCCGGGGGGGCCCAGGGCTCCACACCTGAGCCCGCGTGGGCTACGCTGCAACAGGCGATCGAGTCCGGGCAGCGCCCGGCTGGGGGGGACGTGTCCGGTGCCGGTCGGAGCCGAGAGACAGGCTGCCAGCCGCCACGAGGAGCTGCTCACCGGGACATGAGTTGGTCTCGATCCCAGACCGCCGGGCGCCGCAGGATCGGGGGAGGGTGAGTCTTCCCGGGACCCGACCCGCCAGGACCCCTGAGCGGGCGCTGCGTTCGGGTCATCACGGCCTGTCCCGGGAGACCGTTGCCTCGACCCAGCGGGACCGCATCATCGACGCATTCGTCCAGGTGGCGGCCGAGCGGGGCTACCAGCGGACCACCGTGGTGGCCGTGTGCAAGCAGGCCGGCGTGTCCTCCAAGACCTTCTACGTCCACTTCGCCGACAAGGAGGACTGCTTCCTGGCGGCCTACGACCTGGGGATGGACCAGCTCCTGGGGGAGGTGCGCCAGGTCTGTGCGGCCGGAGACACCTGGCCCGACCGCCTGGCCGCCGGTCTCTCCCGCCTGCTGTCCGAGCTGGCCGCCGCGCCGGCCTTCGCCCGGATGGCGGTGGTGGAGGTGAACGCCGCCGGGCCGGCGGCCATCGACCGCCTCACCGCCGCCCTGCGGGCCTGCCAGGCGTTCTTCGCCGACGCACCCTGGGACAGCCGGCTGCCCGACGTGAAGGAGGGGTTGGTGTCGGCGGTCATCGGCGGCGTCTACACCAGGATCCGGGCGGCGGTCGTGAGCGGAGACGCCGCCCATCTGCCCGACGCCCTGGCCGAGCTCAGGTACTTCTCGCTGCTGCCCTTCGTGGGCAGGGACGCTGCCGCCGAGGGTCTCGTCGGGCAGGCCGGCGATCCCGCTCCTGGTGGGGCGCAGGGCGCCCCGCTCGGGCCCACCGACCCTGCCCTCG
>DASQQH010000013.1:0-7465 GCA_035643555.1 Acidimicrobiales bacterium
GGGGGGCAGGCTCGTCGAAGGACAGCCCACAGTGGGTGCAGGCCAGGTGCTGGCTGAAGGTGAGGGCCTCGGGGGCGGCATCGCCCGGGTCCTCCCCGGCCCGGGGGACGACCTCGACCTCGGCCACGCCCTCGGCCAGGCGGAGGGCCGTCTCCAGGGAGTCGGTGAGGCGGCGGACGATCCCGTCCCGGCGGACCAGGCGGTCCACGATCACCTCGATGGTGTGCTGCTCGTAGCGGGCCAGCCGGCCCGGTCCCCCCTCGCCTCCCCGGCGTGCCCCCAGGTCGACCATCTCGCCGTCAACCCGGGCCCGGGAGAAGCCCTGGCCCCCCAGCTCGGAAAGGAGCCCCTCGTACTCGCCCTTGCGCCCCCGGACCACCGGGGCCAGCACCTGGAACCGGGTCCCCTCGGGGAGCTCCATGATCCGGTCGACGATCTGGGTGGGGGTCTGGCGGGTCACGGGACGCCCGCACCGGGGGCAGTGCGCCTGGCCCACCCGGGCGTAGAGCAGACGCAGGTAGTCGTAGATCTCGGTGATGGTGCCGACGGTGGAGCGGGGGTTGCGGGAGGCCGACTTCTGGTCGATGGAGATCGCCGGCGACAGCCCCTCGATGACGTCCACGTCGGGCTTGTCCATCTGGCCCAGGAACTGGCGGGCGTAGGCCGAGAGCGATTCCACGTACCGCCGTTGGCCCTCGGCGTAGATGGTGTCGAAGGCAAGCGAGGACTTCCCCGAGCCCGACAGTCCGGTGAAGACGATCAAGGAGGCCCGGGGGAGGTCCACCGACAGGTTCTTCAGGTTGTGCTCGCGCGCCCCCCGGATGAGCAGCTGATCCGACACGAAGCGAGGATACCGGCGCCACCCCCCATCCGTGGGGACCCCCGGCCCCGGCCGGTGGCGGGCCCCGCCCTCCCGGGCGGGGCGGTCGCCTCAGAGGGGATGGCGCCCCAGGGAGGACGGGGTGGCCGCGTCCGACGAGGCACGCGGCAGCCCCTCGGCCAGGTCGCCGATCTCGGGGGAGACGATCTCCCCGGTCACCCCCTGGACCTCCTCGGCCACCAGGGCGTCGGTGGTGAGCAGGAGGGCGGCGATGGAGGCGGCGTTCTCGAGCGCGGACCGGACCACCTTCAGCGGGTCGATGACCCCGGCGTCGACCAGGTCGACGTACTCGCCGGTGAGCGCGTTGAACCCCTGGGTGTCGCCCATGGCCCGCACCTTCTCCACCACCTCGACGCCGTCCACGCCCGCGTTGCGGGCGATCCAGAACACCGGTGCGGACAGGGCGGCCCGCACGATCGAGGCCCCGGTGGCGTAGTCACCGTCCAACTCGGCCAGCAGTTCGTCGACCGCCCCCTCGGCGTGGGCCAGGGCGCTCCCGCCGCCGGCCACGATCCCCCCCTCGACGGCGGCCCGGGTCGCCGACAGGGCGTCCTCCACGCGGTGCTGCTTCTCCTTGAGCTCGGCCGGGGTGGCCGCCCCCACCCGGATCACGGCCACCTTCCCCGCCAGGTTGGCCAGCCGCTCGGACAGCTTGTCCTCGTCCCGGGGGTTGGTCGCCCGGGCCAGCTCCGTGCGGATCTGGGCCACCCTGGCCTGGACCGCCTCGGGCGTCCCCGCCCCCTCCAGGACGGTGGTGCTGTCCCGGGTGACGGTGACCCGCCGGGCCTGGCCGAGGTGCTCGGGGCCCACCCCCTCCAGGGTCAGGCCGGCGTCCTTGGTCACCACGGCCCCCCCGGTGAGCACGGCGAAGTCCTGGAGCTCGGCGATCCGCCGGTGGCCGAACCCCGGCGCCCTCACGGCCACGGACTCGAAGTTCCCGTGCACCTTGTTGCTCACCAGCATGCCGAGGGCCTGGCCGGTCACGTCCTCGGCCATGATCACCAGCGGTCGCCGGCCCGCCCGGGCGATCTTGTCGAGCAGGGGCATGAGGTCCTGGACCTTGGAGATCTTCTCGTTGGTGAACAGGATGTAGGGGTTGTCGTAGACGGTCTCCATCCGCCCCTCGTCGGTGACGAAGTAGGGGGACAGGAAGCCGTTGTCGAAACTGACCCCCTCGGTGAACTCGACGGCCATCCCGAACCGGGGCGACTCCTCGACGGTCACCACCCCCTCCAGGCCCACCCCGTCCAGGGCCTCGGCCACGGCCTCGCCGATCTCGGCGTCGTCGTTGGCCGAGATGCTCGCCACGTGGGCCATCTCCCGGCGCTCCGAGATGGGGCGGGCCATGGCGTCCAGGCGGGGCAGGAGCCGTCCCATGGCCCGCTCGATCCCCCGCTTCAACACCATGGGGTTGGCCCCCTGGCCGATGGCCTCCATCCCCCCCCGGATCATCGCCTGGGCCAGGACGGTGGCCGTGGTGGTGCCGTCGCCGGCGATGTCGTTGGTCTTGGTGGCCACCTCCTTCACCAGCTGGGCCCCCATGTCCTCGAACGGGTCCTTCAGGTGGATCTCCTTGGCGATGGTGACGCCGTCGTTGGTGATGGTGGGGGTGCCGGTCAGCTTCTCCAGCACGACGTTGCGGCCCTTGGGGCCGAGGGTCACCTTCACCGCGTTGGCCAGCTTGTCCACGCCGGCTTCCAGCCGGGCCCGGGCCTCCTGGTCGAAACGGAGCTCTCGTGCCATCTCCCCTGCTCTCCTCGGGTTGGTGTGGGCGGTGCCGGGCCGCTACGCGGCGGTGGCGGGAACAAGGATCGCCCGCCCCCGCAGCCGACCCTGGTCGAGGTCCGCCAGCGCGTCCCCGAAGGCGTCGAGGGGGTAGGTCCTGGTGTGGAGGCGCACGTCTCCCCGGGCGGCAAGCACCATCAGCTCCGCCAGGTCCGTGTAGGTCCCCACGAGGTTGCCCACGACGTTGATCTCGCTCGAGATGATGTCGATCGTGGGCAGGCTGAGCGTGCCCCCGTAGCCGATGACGAAGTAGCTGCCGGCGCGGCGGAGCATGGCCGGGCCCAGGCGCTCGGCGCCGGCCTCACCGACGAAGTCGAGCACCACCTCGGCGCCCTGTCCCTCGGTGGGCTCCCGGACGGCGTCGAGCTCCTTCCCGTCGGCCACGACGGTGCGGTCGGCCCCGAGGGACCGGGCCAGCTCCAGGGCCTCGGGGGAGCGGTCCACGACGATCACCTCCGCCGCGGTGAGGGCCTTGAGCGACTGCACCCCGATGTGGCCGAGGCCGCCCGCGCCGATCATGACCACCCGGGTCCCCGGGTACAGCAGCGGCACCGCCTTCTTGGCCGCGTGGTAGGCGGTGAGCCCGGCGTCGGCGAGGGCCGCCACATCGGCCGGGGCCAGCCCCGTGTCCAGGCGGACCAGGGCCCGGGCATTGGTCTTCAACAGCTCGGCGAACCCGCCGTCCACGCTGATGCCGGGGAACGACGAGGACTGACAGTGCATGTCGTCGCCGGCCCGGCAGGGGCGGCACAGCCCGCAGGTGACGAGGGGGTGCACGATGACCGGGTCCCCCACGGCCACGTTGTCCACGGCGGTGCCCACGGCGTGGACCCAGCCCGCGTTCTCGTGGCCCAGGATGTAGGGGAGCTTGACCCCCGATTTCTCCTGCCACTGCCCCTCCACGATGTGCAGGTCGGTGCGGCACAGCCCGGCCCCGCCGATGCGGACGATCACGTCCAGGGGGTGGACGATCTCGGGCTCGGCGATGGACTCGACCCTCGGGTTCTCGTGGTACTGGTGCAGCCGGACCGCCTTCATTCGGGCCCTCCTCCTCGCTCGACTCGACTCGGCCCCCGCGCCCCCAGGGACACCCTGGTCGTGGTGACCGCCCCCGGCCGCCCCTCCCAGCACCCGTCGTAGCGGGTCTCCAGCAGGCCCCGGCACCACGCGCCGTTGCCCTCGATGCTGGCCGTGGTCAGGCGCAGCCGGCTGAGGTGCGCCGCCGCCGCCGGGGCGGCCACGGCCCTCCCCTCCTCGTCCACCAGCACCGCCGCCCCGGGCGAGGCGTCGATCCCCAGCTCCGCCCGCCGGTCCCGGTAGATCCTGACCTCCTCGTCGTCGGGGAGGTCGCCGAGGGTGGCCCCGGCCAGGTCCTCGACACCCCACCCCCGGTCCAGGGCCGCCCGGCACACCAGGTACTGGTGGCGGCCCAGGGCCTTGCGGCGGAAGGTGGTCCGCAGCTCGTCCAGCTCCCCCTCGGCCAGACCCGGGAAGGTGGCGGCGAAGCCCTGCCTCGCCGCCACCCCGGCATTGATCTCCTCCGCGGCGAAGTGGTCCACCAGACGGACCCGTGCGCCGGTCACCCCGGGAACCCCGGACAGGGCGACCTCGGCATCGTCCACCATCAGGTAGGCGAAGTTCGGGGCGCACCAGTAGGTGGGCAGGCGCAGGGACAGCTCCACCACCCCGGCGCCGTCGACCGACAGGTCGGTCACGAACCCGAGGTCCGTGACCGACTCGTCCAGCTCGGGGTCCCGGACCCCCGACAGCGCCTGCCAGGCCGCGGCCGGATCGGCAGCCACCGCTAGCTCGCGGCCACCGAGGGGACCTTCAGGTCGTACAGGCGGGCGGCGTTCTCGCCCAGGATCTTGCGCTTGATGTCCGGGGTGAGGGTGCCGTACTCGCTCTGCATGTCCTCGGGGATCTGGAAATCCACGAACCGCTCGATGAGCCACTTGGGGTGCCACAGGGCGTAGTCGCTGGCGAAGAGGATCCGATCGGGGGTGAGCCAGTACATGAGCTCGCCCAGCCAGCGCCCGAACTCCCGGGGGCGGGTGTGGATGAAGGGGATCACCACGGCCAGGCCGCCGTAGACGTTGGGCTCCTGGACCCCGATCCAGCAGAAGTCCTCGAGGCGGGGCAGGCCGCAGTGCTCAACGATGAAGTTGAGCTCGGGGAAGTAGGTGGCGGCGTGGTCGACATCGGCCACGTCGAAGGCGTCCCGGTGCAGGGGCCAGATGGTCGGGCCCTTGTGCACGTGGATGTTCTTCACCCCGAGCTCCTGGCACTTCTCCAGGTAGTTCAGGCACCAGTGGTCGTCGAGCTTGTAGCCCCGTGACGACCCCCGCCACTCGGCGGTGTAGAGCTTGACGCCCTTGCAGCCGTAGCGCTTGACCTTCGCCTCGAAGTCCTTCAGCCCCTCCTCCCCCAGTCGGGGATCGAAGGCGGTGTTGAGCACGAACCGCTCGGGATGCTTGTTCTTCACGATGGCGTCCCGCTCGGTCGTGTTGAACCCGTTGACGTAGAAGTCGCTCAGGTACGTGGGCAGGAAGAGGGCGACGTCGACGTACCCCGTCTCGAACAGGTCGTGCATGAGGTCTTCCTCGGAGTACTTCTGGTACTTCTCCAGGCTCCACACGTACTCCGGCGGGCTGAGGTTGCGGTGGTAGTCATAGAAGCACTCGATGAAGCCCTTGCCATACACGTTCCGCTGGTTCTCCGGGCTGGCGTCCCAGTAGTGGACGTGCCCGTCCACGATGTAGTACCGCTCGCCGTCCTTCTCATACATGGCTGCTCAATCCTTCCTCTCTCGAGCGCCGGCGCCCCCAGAGAAGGCCGGCGCCCACATCGGGCTGGGCCGTGACGGGGACGGGCCTCCCGTCCCCGTCACCGGGCCTCCGCAACCCCAGACGGGGCGGTCAGACCGGCTTCAGGTCGAAGCCGAGGTACTCGGCGGCGTCCTCGGGGTTGGCGAAGAACACCGTCCGATCGTCAAGGTTGATCATGCGGCCGTAGTGCGTGGACAGCACCTCCTCGAAGTTGGCCTGGGTGAATTCCTCGTCCTCCCCGTAGCCCAGGGCGTCCCCGATCTCGTCGAAGTTGAACTCCATGGTCCCCTGGGCGTCGACCCTGATCATCGAGGGGAACTCGCGCACCGTGACGTTCGGCTTGTCCCGCATCACCGCGGCGATGGCGTGGCCGTCCTGGTTGTTCATGATCGTGCACCCGCACTTCCCCGACGCGGTGTGCTCTTGCTTGAACTCGGTGCTGGTCACCCTTGCAGCTCCTTCGGCGTCGTGAGGCCAAGCTCGTTGATCTGGCCCTCGAACTGTTGCTTGCAGGCGTCGAGAGAGTCCTCGAAACGCACCACCCGCTGGCCCGGCTGGGACCACAGCGGCTGCAGCTGGCGAGCGGCGTCGACACAGCGCGGTACCCACTCGGTCATCCAACCGTGCAGGATATCTCGGTTTTCCTTGCCGTAGGTCTCGTCGTTGGTCAGCAGGGCGAACATGTCCCGGGTGTAGCGCAGGTCCCGCGCGTAGTCCGCCTCACCGGCGCCCATCACGGTCGGGGTCGTGTAGTCGCCGTGCGGCGCGGCCAGGTGCATCACGAACTGGCTCCGGAACAGGACACCGATCAGGGGCTCGAAGACGAAGTTGGCGAGGAAGACCGCCTCCGCCCAGTCCCGCACGGCGGTGAGGCGCTCCACGGTCTCCCGGACCGGCTGCCAGACGGGATCCTCCTGCCAGGCCTGCTTGTGGGCCGAGCCGTCGAAGCCATCGATCTGGTCCACCAGCTCCAGGTTGTAGAGCATCAGGTCCTGGCCGAACCGCAGCTTGTGCATGGAGTTGACCGAGATGGCGTTGTTGTGCATGTTCGTGGGGGCGTCCCGCTGGGCGGGGAGGAAGACGTGGAGGCCCAGCCCGTGCTCGGCGTGCGCCCAGGCCCCGACGTGCTGCTCCACCACCCGGCACCAGGTGGGGTCCCAGCTGGCGAAGGCCTTGGCGGCCTTGGCGTTCTCCACGTTCTGGGTGATCTGGCGCACCACCCGGGCGTTGTGGATGTAGATCGTCCGCTCCCACTCCTCGTTGGGATCGCGGAAGGCGTGCCAGTCCGAGGACTTGAGGGCCGTCCAGGAGGCAGGGAACCCCGCGGAACCGTCGTGGAAGGCGTAGAGCCAGTCCTGTGACAGGTAGTGGGACGGGTCGGGCTGGACCTCGACGGTCACGTCCTCATAGACCGTCCGCCTCCGCTTCCGGGGCTCGTAGTAGTTGTAGACCCGGCTACCCGAGCTGGGGAACTCGAGGGCCCCCGCCTCGGCATTGGTGAACGCCGGCTTGGGAAGGCTGGCCTCTTCTTTCTTCTGCTGCGCCGTGGCCATCACCACGCTCCTTTTCTGTCCGGCTTGTGTCCGGCCCGAGGACCCCTCGCACCGTCCGTCTGGTTCGTCCTCCCCGGGCGCTCGGGCCCGGTGCGTGCTCCCTCGTCCCTAGGCCCCCTCCTCGGCCGCGTCGGCGCTGATGGTGAACTTGTCGAAGAAGATGCGGTGCTCCTCCACCCCCTTGGCCTCGAGGACGGGCACCGCCGCGTCGATCATCGGCGGGGGGCCGCACAGGTAGGCGTCCACCTCGGCGAGGTCGTCGGCGTCGCGGTCGACCACGTCGGTGATCAGACCGACCTCCCCCTCCCAGTCCTCGTCCCCGCCCGCCTCGGACAGCGCCGGCACGAACCGGAAGCCGGGCAGGCTGGCCTCGAGCTCCGCCAGCTCCTCGAGGCAGATCAGATCCGCGGCCCGCCGGG
>DASQQH010000014.1:0-10134 GCA_035643555.1 Acidimicrobiales bacterium
GGGCGAACAGCGCCACACCGAACACCAGCCCGGTCAGGGCGCGGTGCCGGGCCCTGAGGCCGGCCAGCCCCCAGGCGAGGAGCCCGAGGCCGGGGAACGCCAGCTCCCAGTAGCCCCACGGCGGCACGCTGGCCGCCACCAGCACGCCGGCGCCGAGCGCGGGGAGGACGACCCGGCCGCGTCTCACCCGGCAGACGCCGCGTCGTCGTCCCGGCCCTCATCCCCGGCGTCGGCCGAAGAGAGGCTGGCCTCCAGCGCGGCCATGAGGTCGACGACCGGGGCGGCCGGTCGTGCCGGCTCGGTCACCACCTGCTCCCCGGCGGCCTTGGCCTCGATGAGGCGCATCACCGCCGCCCGGTAGGTGTCCTCGTAGCGGGACGGGTCGAAGTCGGTGGCCATGGCCTCGATGAGCTGGGCGGCCAGGCGGAGCTCGCGCTCGGGGACCTCCCCGTCGGGCGCCGGTAGCCCCGTCAGGTCCTCCTGGCCGAGCACCTCGTCGGCGAAGTTCATCGTGCTCACGGCGAGGGCCTCACCGGTGGGGCGAACGGCGCAGAGGTACTGCTTGGTGCGCAGCACCACCTTGCCGATGCCGACCCGTCCGCTGTCCTGGACGGCCCGGTGGAGAAGGCGGTACGCCCTGGTGCCGGCGGCGTCGGGGACCGCGTAGTAGGTGGTGTCGAGATAGACGGGGTCGACCTGGTCCAGGGCCACGAAGTCCTCGATGTCGATGGTGTGGGTGGCCTCGGGGTCCAGGGCCTCGAGCTCGTCGGGTTCGATCACCACGTAGCGACCGGGGGCGATCTCGTAGCCCTTCACCAGGTCGCTCCAGGGGACCTCCTCCCCGTCATCCGGGCAGACCCGGCGCTGTTGGATGCGCACGCCGTCCTTGGCGTGGAGCTGGTGGAAGCGGACGTCTTGTTTGCGCACGGCGGTCACCAGCTTGACGGGGATGTTGACCAGCCCGAAGCTGATGGCGCCGCTCCAGATGGGCCTGGGCATGCCATCTATTATCCCCCGCCACCGGCGGGTGCCCCTCGGCGCAGGGCCTCGAGGACGCGGTTGGCCGCCCGGGCGCCCCCGGCGATGCAGGCGGGGATGCCGATCCCCTGGTAGGCAGCACCCGCCAGGGCCAGGGGTGGGAGCGCCTCGAGGCCCGCCTCGACGCCGCGGAGTGCCTCATGGTGCCCCGGTGCGTACTGGGGGAAGGCCCCTGGCCACCGGGTGACCCGCCACAGCTCGGGCCCCGCCGCCGCCAGGCCCAGGGCCTCCGCCACCTCCCCATGGACCCTTGCCACGAGGGCCTCCTCGTCGAGCTCGGCGTGGCGCTCGTCGCCCAGGCGGCCGGTCGAGGCCCGCAGGAGGACCCGGTCGTCGCCCCCCAGGTGAGGCCACTTCGCCGAGCTCCAGGTGCAGGCCGTGGTCAGGCGTCCCTCCGTGGCCGGGACCAGGAAGCCGCTCCCCTCCAGGGGGTGGGGCAGGGCGGTGGTCGGGTAGGCCAGGGTGACCACGCTGACCCCGGCGTGGGCGATCGCCCCGAGCACCCCGGCGGCACCCGGGGCGTGGGGTGCCAGCAGGCCCGCCGCGCCCGGCGCGGGGAGGGCGAGCACCACGGCGTCGGCGACCACGGGGCCCGTGGTGGTGTCGAGGGTCCAGGCCCCCCCGCCCGGGTCCAGGGCCCGGACCGTGGTACCGGTCCACCGGGCCACGCCCCGCGCGGCGAGCTCCTCGTCGAGGCGCTCCACCACCCGGGTGAGGCCCTGGGGATGGGTGAGGAAGACCGGGCCGGCTCCGCCGCCGTCGGCCCCCGAGCGCAGGCCCCGGATCAGGCTGGCCGATCGGCGGGCGGCGAGGTCCAGGCGGGGGGCGGCCGCGGCGGCGCTCAACCGGTCGGCACGTCCGGCGTGGATGCCCCCCACCAGGGGGTCCACCAGGCGCTGGTAGGCCTGGGCGCCCAGGCGGGGGCGGACCAGGTCACCCACCGATCGGTCCCCCGGCGGGGGTCGACCTGGCAGCACCAGATCGAGGGCCACCCGGGCCACCCCCAGGGGGGAGAGGATGCCGGAGCGGGCGAGGGGGCCCAGCCGGGTGGGGACGCCGAGGGCCAACCCCTCGGGGAGGGGGCGGAGGGCTCCCCGGACCCACAGGAACGCCCGTCCGGTGGCCGGCGCGACCAGCTCGTCGGCCAGCCCCAGGCGCCGGCACAGCTCGATGGCGTCGGGCACCCGGGCCAGGAAGGCGTCGGGCCCGGTGTCCACGTGCCGCCCGGCGAAGGCCTCGGTCCGGATCTTGCCGCCCAGGCGTCCGTCGGCCTCGAGGAGCACCACCGCCGGGGGCGGGTCGGCGTCGGTGAGCGACAGCGCCGCCGACAGCCCCGCCATCCCGCCGCCGACCACCGCAACCCGGGGTGCCTCCTCAGGGGTGGAGGACGGACCCGAGGGACCGGCCTCCAGGTGCTCGGAGCCCCTCACCGGACACCGTCGGTGGCGTCGATGACCACCTGGGCCAGCGTGGCGACGAAGGTGGGGTCGTCGTTGAGCGACGCCGTGCGTACCAGGGTCAGCCCTGCCTCCTCGGCCGCCCGGCGGGCCTCGATGTCCAGGTCGTAGAGGATCTCCAGGTGGTCGGAGGTGAAGCCGGCCGGGCACACCACCACCGCGGCGGCCCCCTCCTCGGGGAGGCGGCGGATGACCTCCACCACATCGGGACCCAGCCAGGGTTCGGGTGTGCGACCAGCGCTCTGCCACGCCAGTCGCCACCGGCGGACCCCCGCCAGGGCGCACACGGCCTCGGCGGTGGCCCGGAGCTGGTCGGGGTAGGGGTCGTCCAGGTCGAGGATCCGGGTGGGCAGGCTGTGCGCCGTGACGAGCACCTCCGCGTGCTGGCGGACCGCCGGGGCGAGGCCCTCGATGGCCACGCTCAGGCGTCCGGAGAGCGCCTCCAGGAGCCCGGGGGCCAGGTGCCAGCTGCGCACCTCGATGAGGTCGATGCGGTGCCGCCGGGCCGCCTCCCGGGCCCGCTCCAGATACCCCCCCACCGACAGGGCCGAGTAGTGGGGGGCGAGGACCAGGGCCACGGTACGGCCGACCCCGGCGTCGGCGAGCGCCGCCACCCCGTCCTCGATGAAGGGGGGCGCGTGCTTGGTCCCGACCGCCACCCGGAACGCCCCCGGCCGGGCCTGGTCCAGGGCCAGGCCCAGGGCCCGGGCCTGGGCCTGGGTCCGTTCGGCGAGGGGGGAGGATCCGCCGATGGCCCGGTAGCGGGCCTGCAGGTCCGCCAGGAGCTCGGGGCTCGGGGGCCGCCCACCGCGCACGTGGGTGTAGTAGGCCTCGACCTGGTCCGGCCCGGCGGGGGTCCCGTAGGCCATCACCAGCACCCCGGTCGGCCGGCTGTGGTTACCGGGGGCCGTCACCGCCCGCCCCCCTCCTCGTGGACCAGATCGACCAGGCGGGCCAGGATGTCGGGGTCGGTCTCGGGGAGAACCCCGTGGCCCAGGTTGAACACGTGTCCCGCGGCGTCGCCGGCCTCGGCCAGCACCTCCCGGGCCTCGCCGGCCACGACCTCCCACGGTGCCAGGCAGGTGGTGGGGTCCAGGTTGCCCTGGACGGCGCGCCCGGGGCCGATGCGCCGGCGGGCCTCGCCGAGGGGGACCCGCCAGTCGACCCCCACCACGTCCGCCCCGGCGTCGGCCATCGGGGCGAGCAGCTCCCCGGTGCCCACCCCGAAGTGGATGCGGGGGATCCCGAGGTCCGCCAGCCCCTGGAGGAGCCGATGGGTGGCGGGCCACACCAGGGTCCGGTAGTCGCGCCCGGACAGGGCGCCGACCCAGGAGTCGAAGAGCTGGACCGCTCCGGCACCGGCGGCCACCTGGGCCCGCAGGGCGGCGAGGGAGAGGTCGGCCAGGGTGTCGAGAAGGTCCCGCCACAGCTCCGGGTCGCTGCGCATCAGGGTCTTGGTGAGGGTCCAGGTCCGGGACGGGCCTCCCTCGATCAGGTACGCGGCGAGGGTGAACGGCCCCCCGGCGAAGCCGACGAGGGGAACCCGCAGCTCCCGGGTGAGGGCCTGGACGGTCTCCACCACATAGGGGATGTCGACCTCCGCCTCGAGTGGCCGCAGCCGCCCCAGGTCCGCCCGGGTGCGGAAGGGTGGGTCCACCACCGGCCCCTGTCCGGGGACCACGTCGACCCCGAAGCCCACCGCGGCCACCGGGACGACGATGTCGGAGAACAGGATGGCGGCGTCCACCCCGTAGCGGCGGACCGGCTGGAGGGTCAGCTCCGCGGCCAGCTCCGGGGTGGCCACGGCCTCCAGGATGCTGCCCCTGCCCCGGGCCGCCCGGTACTCGGGCAGGGACCGCCCCGCCTGGCGCATGAACCACACGGGGGTGTGGTCAACCGGCAGGCACCGGCAGGCCCGGAGGAAGGAGGAGCCCTCCGCAGGGTCGAGCACGTCATGCCACGCTATGGGGTCAGGGCCGGGCGGCAACCGGTCCTGGGGCCGCCGGGCCGCACGCGCCGAGCCGGAGCGGTCCCGTATGATCGTTCGTTACGCCGGCGCGGTCCCCTGGAGTCCTGCTTGGCCCGTCATCCTGATCTGCAGGCCGAACAAGCGCACATCGACAGGGCCTACGAGTCGTTGGAGGCCATGCGGAGCGCGGCACGCCAGCTCATGGTGTCGGTGCTGGACCAGGGGCGGGGGGGCACCCCCCAGTCCAGGGAGGAGCGCGACATCATCGTCCGGACCGCCCTGCACCGCCTCGAGCAGCTGGAGATCGGGGATCGACCCCTGTGCTTCGGCCGCATCGATCTGGCGCCCGGGGAGGACGGGGACCAGGGGGCAGGCTCCAGCTACCACATCGGACGGCTGGCGATCGCCGGGTCCGATCTGGAGCCCCTGGTCGTGGACTGGCGGGCGCCGGTCGCCGAGCCCTTCTACCGGGCCACGGGACGGGAGCCCATGGGCCTCTCCCGGCGGCGGCACTTCGCCACCGAGGGTCGCCAGCTGGTGGGGATCGAGGACGAGGTCTTCACCACGCCCCACGGGGGGAACGGGGAGGGGGAGCCCGGTGGGCTGGCGGCCGACGGGGTGCCCTCGGGGGCCCTGCTGGCCGCCATGGAGCAGTCCCGCTCCGGGCATCTGCGGGACATCGTGGCGACCATCCAGGCGGAACAGGACGAGATCATCAGGGCCCCGATGACCGGGCTCCTGGTGGTCCAGGGGGGACCCGGGACCGGCAAGACGGTCGTGGCCCTCCACCGGGCCGCCTACCTCCTCTACACCTACCGGTTCCCCCTCGAGCGCCAGGGCGTGCTCGTCGTCGGACCCAACCAGCTGTACCTGCGCTACATCGAGCAGGTCCTTCCCTCCCTGGGGGAGAGCGGTGTGGGCTCCACCACCGTGGAGGGCCTGTACGCCGGGACCCGGCCCCGGGCCCAGGAGGCCCCCGGCCTGGCCCGGCTCAAGGGGGAGGCGCGCATGGCCCAGGTCCTGGCCGCCGCCGTCCGGTCCCGACAGCGGCCCCTGCGCCACGACCTCGAGGTGTCCTTCGGCACGGCGGTCCTGCGGGTGCCCGCAGGTGAGCTCGCGGGGATCGTGGCCACCGCTCGGCGGCGGGCCGGACCCCACAACCCCCGTCGCCGGCTGGTGGCCTCCCTGGTCGCCACCCGCCTCGCCGCCCAGGCCCGGCGGGCCCGGCACCTGGTGCCGGTCCCCCAGGGGGGTCCCGAGGAGGACGAGGCCGACGACGGCCTGGTGGAGGAGCTCCGCCGTCTCCCGGCGGTGGTGGCTGCCCTGGACCGGATGTGGCCGAGGCTCCGGCCCGAGGAGCTCCTCCACGACCTCTACGGGGCCCCCCCGCTGATCGCCCGGGCGGGGCGCGCCGTGCTCGACCCGGCGGAGCAGGCCGCCCTGCACCGCCCCCGGTCATCCTCGTTCGAGGCCATCCCCTGGACCCGGGCCGACATCCCCCTGCTCGACGAGGCCCGGTCGTTGCTGGGGCCGGTCCGCCGGGGTGAGGAGGCCCCACGGTCGTACGGCCACATCGTGGTGGACGAGGCCCAGGATCTCTCGCCCATGCAGTTGCGCATGCTGGGGCGGCGGTCCCTGTCGGGCTCGGCGACCCTGGTCGGCGACATGGCACAGGCCACCGGCCCCCACGTCACCGGGGTCCCGGGTGGCTGGGAGGACGTGGCCAGGGCGGTGGCGCCGGACCGTCCGCTCCGCCTCGCGCAGCTGACCATCAACTACCGCACCCCCGCCTCGGTCATGGACCTGGCCACCCGGGTGTTGAGCGTGGTCAACCCCGAGCTGGCTCCGCCCCGGTCGGTGCGGGCGGCGGCGGCTGCGCCGACGGTCGCCGAGGTCCCCTCGGGCGAGCTGGGGGAGGAGGTGGTGGCAAGGGTCCGCGGGGAGCTGGCGGCCGTGGGGCAGGGCACCCTCGCCGTGATCGCCCCCGCCTCCCTGCTGGGGTCCCTCGCCGCCTCGCTGACCGGTGCCGGCCTCCCCGCCGAGCGGGCGGGTTCCCGGCTGGAGGCACAGGTCACCGTCGTCGACGTCGAGGGCGTGAAAGGGCTCGAGTTCGACTCGGTGCTGGTGGTGGAGCCGGCCCGCATCGTGGAGGAGACCGGCACCCTGCGCTCGCTGTACGTGGCCCTGACCCGGCCCACCCGGCGGCTCACGGTCCTGCACGCCGACCCCCTGCCCACCCCCCTCGCCGGGGGGGGATGACCGTCGTCATGGCTGGCCCCTCGTCCCTGCCCGACCGCCGAGAGACCCTGGAGGAGGGCGACGTCCCTCCTGACCCCCTGGAACAGGTCAGATCCTGGCTGGCCCAGGCCGTGGCGGCCGGGGTGGTCGAGGCCAACGCCATGTGCCTGGCGACGGCGAGCCCCGACGGCGTCCCCGCGGCCAGGATGGTGCTCCTCAAGGCGGTGGACGACTCGGGGCTGGTCTTCTACACCAACCTGGGGAGCGACAAGGCGAGGGACCTGGCGGCGAACCCCCGGGCGGCGGCGGTCCTGCACTGGCCGGAGCTGGCCCGCCAGGTCCGGGTGGCGGGGGTGGTGACCCGCCTCGGAGAGGAGGAGTCTGCGGCCTACTTCGCCACCCGCCCCCGGGGCAGCCAACTCGCCTCCTGGGCGTCCCACCAGAGCGAGACGGTGGCGTCCCGGGCGGCGCTGGAGGAGCGCTTCGAGGCCATGGTGGTCCGCTTCGGTGAGGGCCCGGTCCCCCTGCCCCCGTTCTGGGGGGGCTTCCGCGTGCACGCCGAGGTCGTCGAGTGTTGGCAGGGCCGTCCCAACCGCCTGCACGACCGGCTCCGTTGGCGTCGGTCGGAGCCGGGCTGGGTGCTGGAGCGGCTGGCGCCCTGACCGGGCGCCCGCCCAGGGACACGACCGGGGGGTCGTTGTCGGCCGTGGGGGATGGGCGGTAGGCGGCCAGGGTCCCGGGGTGCCGGTCCCCCCACGCCGTTGGCCGGTGGCCCATCCCACCGTGGCCGGTCCTTCCAGCCCGGTGGAGGACCGGCCCCGGCGAGGGAGGAGGCCAGGAGCCGAGGCCGGCGACCGAACTCGTCGCCCCGATGTGGAAGCCGGAGCCGCTCTCGACTAGAAACGGTCCTCGATGACCCAGGCGATGGCCGCCCGCCGTCAGGCGTTGTTCCCCACCGAGCGCCGGCCCAACTTGCTGTCCGTCGGCGTCATGGTCTGGCTCGGCTCGGAGCTGATGTTCTTCAGCGGGCTCTTCGCCGCCTACTACACCATCAGGGCCCACGCTGTCACCTGGCCCCCCCCGGGGGACCACCTGGATGTCCTCGAGGAGGCCATCTTCACCTTCATCCTGGTGATGTCCAGCGTCACCATGCAGAAGGCGGTGTACGAGGAGGAACAGGACCGGCGGACGTCCGCCCGGTGGTGGGTCCTGCTGAGCTGGATCATGGGGGCGGTGTTCGTCCTCGGCCAGGCCCTCGACTGGGCCAAGGTGCCCTTCTCCGCCTCCACCGACGCCTTCGGCTCCCTGTTCTTCGTGATGACCGGCATCCACGGCCTTCACGTGATCCTGGGCCTGGTGGCCATGATCGGGCTCATGGGGCGGATGGTCGGTCCGAGCGGGGATCCGGGCGAGCGCCAGGTGTTCCAGGCGGTCAGCTACTACTGGCACTTCGTCGACATCGTGTGGATCGGGCTGTACTGCTCGATCTTCCTCGTCCACTGAGCGACCCATGCGTCACCGTCTCCTCGTCCCCGCCCTGCTGGTCGCCTTCGTGGCGGCCGTCGGCCTGTCGTTCTTCGTCTCGGCCCCGGCACGGGCCCAGGTTCGCTCGTCGGCACCGGGCCCCGCCCGGTCGGCCTCGGCGGCAGCGGCCAACACCACCCTGACCACGACCTACCGGGGGGAGCCCACCACCCTGCCCGGGCCGCCGACCCCCCCGAAGCCACCGGCGGTCACCACCACCACGGGCGTGTCCCCGCCCACCACCCTGTCCCTGGCCCAGGCCAGCGTGGCCCGGGGCCACATCCTGTTCCAGGAGAACTGCGCCTCCTGCCACGGGCCCCGGGCGCTCGGCTCCACGAGGGCGCCGAACCTCCAGGGTCTCGGGGCGGCCACCGTTGACTTCTGGGTGTCCACGGGCCGCATGCCCCTGGCCTTCCCCACCGCGCAGGCCAACACCAAGCCCCCCCGCTTCACCCGGCCCGAGGTCCTCGACATCGTCAAGTACGTGACCAGCCTGGCGCCGGGGGGCCCGGGTATCCCCTACGTGGACCTGAAGAAGGCCAACCAGGGCTCGGGCTTCTCCCTCTTCGCCACCAACTGCGCCGGGTGCCACGCCATCACCGGCGTGGGCGACGCCCTGACCAACGGGCTCCACGCCCCCTCCCTGGACCGGCACGACCTCAGCGCCACCCAGGTGGCCGAGGCGATGCGCACCGGACCGGGCAACATGCCCCGGTTCGCCCCCGGCCAGCTGAACCAGCAGCAGATCACCGACCTCGTCGGGTACGTGGTGAACGGGGGGATCCAGAAGCCCTACGACAAGGGCGGCCACGGGTTGGGGCACGTGGGGCCCATCACCGAGGGCTTCGTTGGCATCTTCGGTGGCCTTGGGGCCATGCTGGCGCTGCTGTGGTGGATCGGCGAGCGGCGGGCCAAGGCGTGAGGGCCGTGGCGGGACCTGGCCAAGCCACAGCGTGCGGGGACCCCGGCGGGATGCTGGGTCCCCACGGTCGCTGGCGAGGGGTCCCGGCGTTGTTCTGCACGTCACGCGGCGTGACGACTGGCGGTATGGAGGCGGCAGGAGCGATGTCGAGCCCAGGTGCGGCGACGAAGGCAGGGGGTGGACGGCGTGGCTGACGAGGTGAGCCAGACGCCCCCGGGCGAGCGGGGGGAGATCCCCTCGTCGACGGAGCTGCCGTCCTTCCCCGAGCACGACCCTCGCCTGCAACTGGCCACCGGCCACCCTCGCCGGATCGGGATCATCGTCGGTTCCTTCTTCGTCATCAGCTTCATGGCCACCGTGGCCCTGGCCACCACCTACGTGGTCGGGGGCCAGACCCAGCTGGAGGGCGGCTTTCTCGGTGCCGCCCTGGCCTCCCTCGGGGCCGGTCTGATCTCCTGGGGGAAGTACCTGCTTCCCCAGGGGCCCTTCGTCGAGCCCCGCACCTACGAGGGGCGCGAGGATCTGCAGAGCGCGCCCGAGGACCGCCGGGCCTTCGTGGGCTCCTTCGGTCGGGGCGCGGTGGTGGTGGGCCGCCGCCCGTTCCTCCTGGGGCTGCTGAGTCTGGCTGGCGCGGCGTTCACCGCCGTGCTGGTGTTCCCGCTGCGCTCGCTCGGGCCCCAGCCCAAGAAGACCCTCTTCCACACCCACTGGGGGAAGGGGACCAGGATGGTGAGCGAGAGCGGCCGGCCCATCAAGGTGACGGACATGGCCGTGGGCAGTTACATGACCGTGTTCCCCGAGGGCTACGAGGACGACCCCCAGGCCCAGGCGAACGACCAGGTGGTGCTCCTCCACGCGGCCAGCCAGCCCATCCAGACCAAGCAGGGATCGACCAAGTGGTCCCCCCACGGCTACCTGGCCTTCTCCAAGGTGTGCACCCACGCCGGGTGCCCGGTGTCCCTCTACGAGGCCCAGGTGCAACAGCT
>DASQQH010000015.1:0-4692 GCA_035643555.1 Acidimicrobiales bacterium
GGGGGCCAGCCCGCTGGCGCTGCCCATGACCCTCCGACGAGGCGGTGCCGACGTGGACCCGGCACCGGCCTCCCTGGCCTCGGCCTTCCCCGACGCCACCGGCCGCCTCGTCGTCTTCGTGCACGGGCTGTGCGAGACCGACCGCTCCTGGCGCGGTCCGGCCGGCGCCGTGGACGGGGAGCGGGCCAGCTATGGCCAGGGGCTGGAGGAGGACCTCGGCTTCACCCCCCTGTACCTGCGGTACAACAGTGGGCTGCACATCTCCGACAACGGGCGACGCCTGGCTGCCTTGTTGTCCAGGGTGTTTGGGGCCTGGCCCTGCCCGTGGAGCGGATCGCCCTGGTGGGCCACTCGATGGGGGGCCTGGTGGCGCGCAGCGCCTGCCACCAGGGCGCTGCGAGCGGCCTCGGGTGGGCACCCCTGGTGCGCCAGGTCGTCTGCCTCGGGACCCCCCACCTGGGCTCCCCTGTTGAGAAGGGTGCGAACGTGGTCGGCTGGACCCTGGACCGGTTCCCCGAGACCCGGCCCTTCGCCGGCGCCCTCAACTCGAGGAGCGTGGGGATCAAGGACCTGCGGTTCGGCTCGTGTCTCGAGACCGACTGGCGCGACCACGACCCCGACGAGCTGTTGCGGAACCGGTGCCAGGAGGTCCCGTTCCTCCCGACCGCCACCTACCACTTCGTCGGGGTCACCGTCACCAGGGAGGTCGACCACCCCCTCGGCGCCGCGGTTGGCGACCTGCTGGTGCGGTTCGGAAGCGCCTCGGGACGAGGCCGCCAGCGCGCGGTCCCCTTCGAGGACCGCAACGGCCGGCACCTGGGTGGCCTCCACCACCTCGACCTCCTCGCTCACCCGGCGGTCTACGACCAGCTCCGGACCTGGCTCGAGCGGTGACGGTGGGAGGTGGGCCACCCACCCACCGGCGAACGCCCCACCTCCCCGGCGCTCGGTCCACCCGGTGTCTCGGGGGCCTCACCGGGCGCCGTGACGCCCAGGGCCCCCCTCCCGATCAGCCGCCGAGGACGTCGTCCCGCTGGGCCTGGACCCGGGGTGGGAGCTCCTCGTAGACGTCGTCGAAGATCGCCTCCGGCCCGGGCCCGGGGAGATCGGCCACCCGACGGTGGGCGTCCCGGACGGCGCCGGCCGCCTCCTCCGATGCGGCGAGGAAGGCCTCGTCGGACATGATGCCGGCGTCCACCACGTAGCGGCGCAGGCGCGCCAGGGGGTCCCGCCGGAGGGCCTCCTCGACCTCCGCGTCGGCCCGGTAGGCCCGGGGGTTGTCGGTGGTGTTGTGGAAGCCGAGGCGGTACGTCCGACACTCGAGGAGCGTGGGGCCGCCGCCCTCGAGCGCCCGCTCCACGGCCTCCCGGGCCGCGGCGTGCACCGCGAACAGGTCGTTGCCGTCCACGCTGACCCCGGTGAGGCCGTAGCCCAGGGCCCGCAGGGCAAGGTGCTCCGCTGCGGTCTGCCGGGCGAGGGGGGTGGAGATGGCGTACTGGTTGTTGATCAGCACGACCACGAGGGGGACGCGCATGACGCCGGCCAGGTTGCACGCCTCGTGGAAGTCGCCCTCCGAGGAGGCGCCGTCGCCGCAGTACACCATGACCACACCCTGCTCCCCCCGCAGCTTCTGGGCCCAGGCCAGGCCGGCGGCATGGGGCAGTTGGGCCCCGATGGCCTGCTGGCGTGGCAACAGCCGCACCCCCGGAGGGATGCTCGCGTGGTCGGGCCGGCCAAGGTACGCGGCGACCAGGCGCTCCAGGGGCCAGCCGTGGTGCACCATGGCTGGCTGCTCCCTCGACGCGGGGACCATCCAGTCCCTCGCCGGGTCCAGCGCCATGGCCGAGCCCACCACCGTCGCCTCCTGGCCGTGGACCGGTCCATAGAGCCTGACCCGGCCCAGACGCTGGAGCTTGGTGAACTGGTCATCCATCGCCCGGGACAGCAGCATCAGCCTGAGGGCCTGGAGGACCCCGCCCGGGCCCATGGGCGCCTCGCCCCGCAGCCGGCCCTCCGGGTCGAGCAGCTGTAGGGGGGTGATGGTCGGTGTCCGTACCACCCCGGCATCGTTCACGCCGTCCATCCTCAGAACTCGAGGGTGGTCCGTGCCGCCGCCACGATGCGGGGCACCGACGGCAGGAAGTGATCCTCCAGGCTCCCCGGCGGATAGGGGACGTCGCGCCCGGCCACCCGTCGGACGGGGGCGTCCAGGGCGGCGAACGCCTCCTCCTGGAGCGTGGCGGCGACCTCCGCCCCGAAGCCCCCGGTCAGCGGCGCCTCCTGGACGACCACGGCCCTGCCCGTTCCCCTCACGGCGCGGAGCAGCCCCTCCACGTCGAGGGGCACGAGGCTGCGCAGGTCCAGGACGCCCACCGACGCGCCCGTCTCCTGGAGGCGAGTGGCCGCCTCGAGGCACAGGTGAACCGGCCCACCCCAGGCGATGAGGGTCAGGTCCGATCCCGGTCTCACCAGCCGGGATCGGCCAAAGGGGATCGTGTGATCGGTGGCGGGCACCTCACCCCGGCATGACCGGTAGAGCCGCTGGGGCTCGAGGAAGAGCACCGGATCGGGGTCGCGCACGGCTTGGGCGAGCAGCCCCTTGGCGTCGTCGGGGAACGCCGGCGACACGATCTTGAGGCCGGGCGCCTGGGCGAACTGGGATTCGAGCGCGTCCGGATGGAATTCCGGGGTGCGCGTCCCCCCGCCGTATGGCGCCCTGATGGTCACCTGAACGTGGTAGCGACCGTGAGAGCGGGAGCGGTAGCGGGCCAACTGGGGTCCGATCTGGTGGAAGGCCTGATGGGTGAAGCCCAGGAACTGGATCTCGGGCACGGGGACCAGTCCCCCGATCGCCATGCCCAGGGAGGCCCCCACGATCGCCCCCTCGGCCAAGGGGGTGTCGAAGACCCGCCCCGGGAAGCGCTCCTCGAGCCCCTGGGTGACCCTGAACACCCCGCCCAGGGTAGCCACGTCCTCGCCGAACACCACGACCCGCTCGTCCCGCGCCATCTCCGCGGCGAGGGTGGTGCGGATGGCCTCCAGCATGGACATCGTGGTGGTCCGCGGCGGGCCCGCCGGCTCGGTCGCGGTGAGCGCCTCGCCCAGCATCACGACCTCCGCAGGGCGGGGCCGTCACCGAGGCGGACGTGGGGCGCACCGCGGTTTGATTCCCGGCACCGGCCGCGGACGGCCGGCCCCTGGCCGGTGACCCGCCTGTGGACCTTCATCCCCTGTCCTTCTATAATTGGGATTTCCATCTTATCGAGTCTAGACAGACGTGGAGACAGACATGACCATCAAGGTTGCCACGTTCCTTGATGTGGCTGACGGCGTGCAACCGGGGCAGTTCACCATCGGTTCGCACAGCGAGGTGGACAGCCTGAACGGGCTGGATCCCCTTTACCGGCAGCTACTCGACCGGCCGGTTACCGCCGTGGTGGCCGTTACCGGTTCCGATGGCCGGGCGAATCAGACTCCAGTCTGGTTCGACTATCAGAATTCCTCTGTGCTGCTCAATCTTGCCACCCACCGGAAGAAGGTGGAATGGCTCCGTCGTAATCCCCAATTGAGTTTTATTCTGGTGAACCCGGAAAATCCGTACCACTGGCTGAGCCTGAAATGCACCGTGGGGCGGGAGGTACTCGAGGACGATCCCACCGAGGGTAAGCGGGTCACCGAGCAGTTGGACCGTATCTGGACGAAGTACACGGGTAACCCCCCGCCGTACGGCCTGCGAGACCCGTCGATCAACGAGCGCCGGGTGCTGTTCGAGTGCCCCGTGGAGCGAGTGGCCCTCTTCGGCAAGCCCTGATGGCCCTGTCGGGTGGGAGGTTGCGAATAGGGGTGGTGGGAGGGTCGTTGGGGGGGCTGACGACCGCCCTCCTCCTTCAGGACCTGGGTCACGACGTCGTGATCTACGAACGGTCCCCGGCCGAGCTGCAGGAACGCGGCGCCGGCATCGGTTTCCTGCCCGCCAGTTACCGGTACTTGGACGAGCGGGTGGGGATCGACCCGGACCGGATCAGCCTCTGCACGGACCATATCCGGTATCTGGGTCGGGATGGGACGGTCGTACACGACGAGGCTCACGTCTACCGGTTCAGTTCGTGGAACACCGTCTACCGCGCCCTTCTCGAGTGCTTTGGCCAGGACCGCTACTGCCTCGGGCGGGAGCTGGTGGCGTTTCACGACACCGGTGAGACGGTGCGGCTTTCGTTCACCACCGGGGACACCACGGAGGTGGATCTGCTGGTCTGCGCTGACGGAGTCGGCTCGACCGCCAGGGCGTCCCTGCTTCCCGACGTCCGACCGCGGTACGCGGGATACGTGGCGTGGCGGGGCACGGTGCCCGAAGCAGAGCTGGACAGCAGCGCGACCAAGGCGCTGGGCGACGCGATCACCTACTACGTCTATGCCAACAGCCACATTCTCGTCTATCCGATCCCTGGGCCAGACGGGGAGACCAGTGTGGGTGAGCGTCTGATCAACTTCGTCTGGTACCGGAATTACCTTGCGGGCGACGATCTCGAGAGCGTTCTGACCGACAGGGACGGCGTCCGGCGCGAGGTCTCCGTTCCCCCGGGTGCGATGGCGCCGGTGCACGTGGGGGAGGCGCGGGCGGTCGCCACCGCCCGCCTACCGCCCCTGCTGGCCCACGTGGTGCACGCCACCACCCGGCCCTTTCTCCAGGTC
>DASQQH010000016.1:0-2441 GCA_035643555.1 Acidimicrobiales bacterium
GATGGCCGCGATCAACACGACGGGCTCCTCCTCGGATCGGATGCGGCCGCGGTCATCAGTCCACGAGTGCCGCCACGTTGGGGGCGGCGCGCTGGCGCGGGGCCGGGGGCGGAGGCACCGACCCCAGGTGGTGCTCGTAGAGGTCCACCTTGGCCGGGACGGCGAACGGGGCGGCGAGGTTCACCAGGAGTGCCTCGCCAGGCATGAGGGTCTGGATCTCGGTGCCAACGGCCGACAGATCCTGCTTGGACGAGCCGCGCAGGATCGACCGGTCCTTCTCGTCCGCCAAGCCGAGGATGAAGAACGTGTTGAGCTGGCTCAAGAGCTCGTCGTCCAACAGCTTGGGCTGCTGGGTGATGGCGCACAGCCCCACCTTGAACTTGCGCCCCTCCCGTGCCAGGCGGGGAAAGATGTTCGACTCCCGGTCCTTGCTGGCGGCCAGCACGCGCTGGGCCTCCTCCAGCACCACGGCCACCACCGGGAGACGCCCGTGGACCTCAGGGTCCTCCAGGTACGCGCTGGACCAGACGTCCAGCACCCGACGGGTCAGGAACGAGGCGACGAGCACCTCCTCGGTCGAGGCCAGCCCGCTCACGTCCACCAGCACCACCCGCCCGGCCCGGAGATCGTCGAGGACCGCGGTGCCCACCGAGACCCCCGGGTCGGTGGCGATGCAGGAGAGGTCGACGATTCGACGAGCCCGGCGCTGGGTGACCTGCAAGGTATTGAGGGCGATCCGCCCGGACAGCTCGACATCTCGAAAGCCGGCCAGGTCCTCCACCCGGGCGAACTCCGCAAGCCAGGACAGCCCCTCGGTCCGGTAGTGGCGCTCCAGCTCGAACAGGGCCTCCTCCTGGGGCCGGGTCCAGTCGTGGGCCGTGCGCAGGTCGTCGATGGACAGCTCCCCCAGGCTGACCCGGAGGCTGGACGTCCCTGGCAGCGAGCGGGCCGCGTAGGTCCGGAGGCTCTCCGCCGCCCAGGGGTGCCGAGCGAGGGCGGTGCGGTACTCGCCGTGCGGGTCGACGAGCAGCAACCCGTACCTCCCCTGGCGGCTCATGACGGCGCCGGCCAGCACCTGCATCAGGTTCGACTTCCCCATCCCGGTGGTGGCGAAGACCCCGACGTGGCTGGCCAGGGTCTCACCGGGGATGCCGACCTCGACGTCTACTTCAGCTTCACCGCTACGCAGCTTGCCCACTGCCAGGTCGCCCATGCGGCTGCGGAGGAAACCGAAGTCCGATGCCTGGGGAGACAGCACCCGCGAGAACTGGGTCGGCAGGCTCTTGGGCTTGCGGAACGTCCTCCCGTCAGGGGAGACGTAGCCGAGGCAGGCACAGTGCGCGATCCGGTAGGTCCGCCGACCCACATCATGCAGCGGGTGGGCGCCCGTCTCGCCGAGGGCATCGTCCGCCAGGAGCGTTCCCGCCACCCGCTCGGCCCACCCAGGTTCCCGGTGCTCGCTGCCGTAGGTCACGTCGACCACCCGGAACAGGTAACGCCGCCCGGTGGTGTCGTCGAGCCCGACCAGTAGCTCACCGAGGAACAGGTCCTCGTCGGGACCCGCACGGAACACCCCCTCCAGGACGTTCCGACCGTACAGCCGCCCCCGCGGCGTGGCGCTCTCCAACTGACGATCGGTCACACGCGCTCCATCAGGCGGTGACGGTCGGCGAAGCAGCGCTCCCGCCGTTCCAAATCCACTCCCGCTCGGTCGAGGTGCTCGTCCAGGGCCAGCCTCGCCTCTTCCTGCACCCAGGACGGGCACGCAGCCAGACGATCCGCGACCGCCAGCGGGTAGGGATAGCCGGGAAACGCGGCATCGTTGGCCACCGCTGCCACCATGCCCACCGCCTCGGCCACGCCCACCCCTGCCGGCAGCGTGGCCGGGAGGTCGATACGGAAGGCAAAGCGGGCAACCGGATCGAGGCGGGCCACGGTGACGACCAGCGCCGGGCAGACCTCCTCGGCGGTAGACGCCACCCGGGCCCACCATCGCGCGCGCCGACCCAGCACGGCCTCCGCTTCCAGCTCGAGTTGGCCGATGAGGGGGGCGCCGCCCCGAGACAGCCCCGAGTGCTTCGTCACCCCCGCCACCACCACGCCCCGCTCCGCTGCCCGGTCCAGGAACCGACCGGCCCAGGCGCCGGGGATCCGCCAGTCGGGCTGGAGGTCGCCGTCCACCAAGACCAGGCCGCCGGGCAGGGCCTCCTCCACCGTACGGCCGAGGAGCTCCCACTCCCCGGCGTCCCGGAGCAGGTTGACATCCACCGGCGTGTCCTGGCCCAGCGACAGCCCCGAGGGCAACTGAGCGGCGGCGGCGTGGTCCTCATCGCCGCCCAGCAGATGCGCCCGCAGTGTCCCTTCCTCCTCCAGGGTGCAGACCCCCTCACGCCACCGGGCACGGGAGGCCCTGACCACCACCACTGAGAGACACCGCCCAT
>DASQQH010000017.1:0-4308 GCA_035643555.1 Acidimicrobiales bacterium
GGTGGTGGCCACCCATCTGGCACACCTGTCCCGCGGCTCGCTCCTGCAGCTCCACCGCCTCCGGGCCCACCTCCCGGGCGCCGGGGAGGCGGCGGTGCTCGGCGGGGACATGAACATGTGGGGCCCGCTGCTGGCGGCCAATCTCCCGGGGTGGCGGCGGGCGGCGCGGGGCCGCACCTGGCCAGCGCTCCTCCCCCACAGCCAGATCGACCATCTCCTGGTGACCCCCCGGGTGGGGGTGGTGGGCGGCGGGGTGCTCCCCGACATCGGCTCGGACCACCGGGGGCTCCGGGCCGTGCTTCGCCTGGGCTGAGCGGCCCCAGGCGACCACCGGGCGCTCAGGCGATGGTGATCGACCGGTCCAGGAAGACGTCCTGGACCGCGTTTACCAGCTCGACCCCCTCGGTCGTGGGCCGCTGGAAGGCCTTGCGCCCCACGATCAGCCCGGTGCCGCCGGCCCGCTTGTTGATGACCGCCGTCCGCACGGCCTGGGCCAGGTCGGTGGTGCCCTTGGACTCCCCGCCGGAGTTGATCAACCCCACCCGTCCCAGGTAGCAGTTGGCCACCTGCCACCGGGTGAGATCGACCGGGTGGTCCGTGGTGAGGTCGCTGTACACCAGGGGATCGGTGCGGCCGAAGCCGATGGCGGTGTAGCCGCCGTTGTTCTCGGGCTGCTTCTGCTTGATGATGTCGGCCTCCAGGGTCACGCCCAGGTGGTTGGCCTGCCCGGTGAGGTCGGCCGACACCGAGTAGTCGACCCCGTCCTTCTTGAAGGCGGAGTTGCGCAGGTAGCACCACAGCACCGTGAACATCCCCAGCCGGTGGGCCTCGGCGAAGGCCTCGCTGACCTCCTGGAGCTGGCGGGTGGCCTGCTCGGAGCCCCAGTACACGGTGGCCCCCACCCCGACGGCCCCCAGGTCGAAGGCCTGGGACACCTGGCCGAACATGACCTGGTCGTAGTGGGCGGGGTAGGTGAGCAGCTCGTTGTGGTTGAGCTTGACGATGAAGGGGATCCGGTGGGCGTACTGCCGGGCCACGATGCCCAGGCCCCCGACGGTGGTGGCGATGGCGCTGCAGCCCGCCTCCACCGCCAGCTCGCACAGCTTGGCCGGGTCCAGGTAGGCCGGGTTCCTGGCGAAGCTGGCCGCCGCCGAGTGCTCGATCCCCTGGTCGACGGGCAGGATGGACAGGTAGCCGGTCCGCCCCAGGCGGCCGGTCGCATAGACCTGGGCGAGGTTGCGCACCACCGGCGTCGGCCGGTCCGTGTAGCGCACCACCCGGTCGATGAAGTCCGGGCCCGGCAGGACCAGGTCCTCCTTGGGGATGGTCTTGCAGGTGTGGCCGAGCAGGGACTCGGCCTCCTCCCCGAGCAGTTGCTGGACGTCCACTGGTGCCTCCTCGCCTCTGCTCCCTACGGTGGGCCACCGCTGACCGTGTCCCACAGGCGTTCTTCCAAGCGTACCGGCCGAGGATGCCCCGGCGGCGCCCGTGGTCACCCCGTGCCGCCGGCCAGGGCCTCCTCCGCCCGGGCCAGGGCGTCGAGGGCCGCCGCCCGGCACCGCCCGGGCTGGTCCAGGGGGACCACCGTGTCGGCCACCACCTCGGTCCTGGCGGCCACCTCGGCCCCCCGCCGCCAGAACCGGCGCCGGACCCGGCCCACCGCCAGCACCCCGGCGCCGGTGTCGAGGTCGCTCACCCACCCCGGCGCCTGGAGCCACACCACCGGCACGCCCTCGGCCCGCCTGTCCTCGCCGGGCACGGTGACCTCGAGGGCCACCAGGCGGTCCCCCGAGGGCAACACCCGGGTGCGGGCGGGCTGGCTGAGTCGGCCGGCGATCACGGCCACGTTGGGATACGACACCGGTGGGCCTCCTCCCGAGGTCGAGCGACCCCACGGCCCGGGGCCGCGGCGGGGGGGGAAGCGCCGCCCTCACCGTAGCCGGGCGGGGTGACATCGCCGGGCCGGCCCGGGCCGGGTCAGGCCACCCGCACCAGGTGGTACCCCCGCCGGCCCCGGCGGAGGACCAGGAACCGGTCCACCAGGAGGTCCCCCGGGCCCAGGTGGCGGTCCGGATCGGGCTCCCGGCGGTTGTTGACGTAGGCCCCGCCCTGGCCGATGGTCCGCCGCGCCGCCGACCGGGACCGCTCCAGGCCCGTCTCCACCAGGAGGTCGGCGAGGCCCACCCCGCCGTCGGCGGTCAGCCGGGCCCGGGACAACTCGCTCGAGGGGGCCTCGGCGAAGGCCTGCAGCAGCGCCTCCTCGTCGAGGTCCCGGAGGTCCCCGTCGAACAGGGCCCCGGCGGTCACCTCGGCCCGCCTGGCCTCCGCCTCACCGTGGATCAGGGCCACCACCTCCCTGGCCAGGACCCGCTGGGCCTCCCGGGCCTCGGGCGCCTCTGCCACCGCCCGGTCCAGGGCCTCCAGGCGGTCGTGGGGCAGCCAGGTGAAGTACCGCAGGTAGGCCCCCACCACCGTGTCCTCCACCTGGACCAGGTACTGGTGCAGCTGGTAGGGGCTGGTCCGGGCGGGGTCCAGCCACACCGTCCCGGCCTCGGTCTTGCCGAACTTGGTGCCGTCCTCCTTCACCACCAGGGGGGTGGTGAGCCCCCAGGCCTCCGCCCCCCGCAGCCGCCGGATGAGGTCGATGCCCGCGGTGATGTTGCCCCACTGGTCGCTGCCCCCCACCTGCAGGCGGCAGCCCTCGTGGTCGAACAGGTGCAGGAAGTCGTAGGCCTGCAGGAGCATGTAGGAGAACTCCGTGTAGGAGATGCCCTGCTCCCGGCCCTCCAGGCGGGTGCGTACCGACTCCTTGGCCACCATCTGGTTCACGGTGAAGTGCTTGCCCACGTCCCGCAGGAACCCGAGGACCGACAAGCCACCCAGCCAGGTGGCGTTGTCGACCAGCTTGGCGCCGGCCCCCAGATCGACGAAGCGCGCCACCTGGGGCCGGATGCCCGCCAGGTTGGCCTCGACCTCCTCGGCGGTGAGCAGCGAGCGCTCCTCGCTCCGCCCCCCCGGGTCCCCGATCATGCCGGTCCCCCCGCCGGCGACGGCGATGGGGTGGTGGCCCGCCTCCTGCAGTCGGCGCAGCATGCACAGCTGCATGAGGCTGCCCACGTGCAGGCTGCCCGCCGAGGGGTCGAAGCCGATGTAGCAGACCAGGCGCTCCCGGTCCAGGGCCGCCTCGGCTGCGGGGTCGGTCACCTGGTGGATCACGCCCCGGAACCGCAGATCGGCAGCCAGGGAGCTCATCGGGCTCCATCCTCGCGGGCCGGCGGGGTGCGCCCGGCCGGCCGGGCCCGATCAGCCCGTGGTGGGTGACAGGGGCTCGCTGTCGGGCCCGGGGGGAAGGGCCTCCTCGGTGTGCTGGCCGGCGAACTGGATCCGGTAGAGCTCGGCGTAGAGGCCCCCCGCCGCCAGGAGGTCCTCGTGGGTGCCCCGCTCGACGATGCGGCCCCCGTCGATGACCAGGATCAGGTCGGCCTCCCGGACCGTCGACAGGCGGTGGGCGATGACCAGGGAGGTCCGACCCGTGAGGGCAACCCGCAGGGCGTCCTGGATGGCCACCTCGGACTCCGAGTCCAGGTGGGCGGTGGCCTCGTCCAGCACCACCACGTCGGGGGCCCGGAGCAGCAGCCGGGCGATCGCCAGGCGCTGCTTCTCACCGCCCGAGAGGCGGTAGCCCCGGTCCCCCACCAGGGTGTCCAGCCCGTCGGGGAGGGAGGTCACGAGGGGGAGGATCTGGGCGGCCCGGAGGGCCTCGACCAGGTCCTCCTCGGTGGCCTCGGGCCGGGCGTAGGCGAGGTTGGTCCGGATGGTGTCGTGGAACAGGTGGGCGTCCTGGGTGACCACCCCCACGGTGGCCGCCAGGGAGGACAGCGTGGCGTCCCGCACGTCGATCCCGTTCACCCGGACCGCCCCCTCCCGCACGTCGTACAGGCGGGGCACCAGGTTGGAGATGGTGGTCTTGCCCGCCCCCGAGGGCCCCACCAGGGCCACCAGGGACCCGGGCTCGACGGTGAAGCTCACGTCGTCTAGGACCTGGTGGGGGCTGGCCGGCGTCACCTCGGGCACGGCCACCGACTCCAGGGAGGCAAGGGAGACCTCCTCGGGCCGGGGGTAGCTGAACCCCACGTGGTCGAACTCCACCCGTGCGGGGCCCCGGGGGATGTCCACCGCCTCCGGGGACTCCTCGATGGACGACGGCAGGTCGAGGACCTCGAAGACCCGGTCGAAGGACACCAGGGCGGTCATCACGTCCACCTGCACGTTCGACAGGGCGGTGAGCGGCCCGTAGAGGCGGTTGAG
>DASQQH010000018.1:0-3193 GCA_035643555.1 Acidimicrobiales bacterium
GGCGACGGGCGGCGCGGCTGGCGGGGTGGGCGGTCGGCTCCTCGCCGGGGTGGCACGGGTGACGCGCCCGGCCCGGCGCCGGGGACGGCCCGGTCGGCTGGTGGCGGTGGCGGTCGCGCTGGTGACCCTGGTCGCCGGCGCCTGCCTCCCGGCCTCCCTGGGCGCCCGGGCCCCCCGCCGGCTGGCGCCCCGGGGACCGGCCGGCCCCTGGAGGCTCACCTTCGACGAGGAGTTCGCCGGGGCCTCCCTCGACACGGCCAGGTGGGCAACCTGCTACGACTGGGCCTGCACCAATGCCGGCAACAACTAGCTCGAGTGGTACGACGCCAGGAACGTGACCGTGGGGGGCGGGGCAGCCCACCTCACCGCCCGGGCCCGTCCGAGCCACCGGAAGCCCTACACCTCCGGGCTCATCCAGTCCAACCACCACTACGTCTTCCGCTACGGCTACGCCGCCATCGACGCCCGCCTGCCCCGGGGCAGGGGGCTTTGGTCCGCGTTCTGGCTGGCGCCGGCCAACGACGCCTGGCCCCCCGAGATCGACGTGGTGGAGAACCGGGGGACGCCTGTCCCCGAGGTCCACGTCCACTGGGGTCGTGCCGACCACGTGGTCGGCGGCCCGGTCCCGGGGGTGCTCCTCGGCCCCGGCTACCACACCTTCGGCGTCGACTGGGAACCCCACACCCTGACCTGGTACATCGATGGCGTGGCCCGGTTCCGAGCCCACGTGGCGATCACCACGCCCATGTACCTGCTGGCCAACCTGGCGATCGATGGCACCACCCCCCCGGACCGGTCGACCCACTTCCCGGCGGTCCTCGACATCGACTGGATCCGGGTGTGGCAGCACCCGGGTGCGACCGGCTAGCCGGGCGTGGCTCGGCCACACCCCCCGTGGTGACCACAGCCCGTGGGCCACGTGGCGCCCGGGACCATGCTCTCCCCGGAGGTGACAACCCGTGACCCTGGCCACCCCGTTCCGCCGCCGCAGGCGCCTCGCTCCCGGGCGACCCCGACGGTGGGGCCCCGCCGCCGCGGTGGCGGCCCTGGGACTGGCCCTGGCCGCCTGCGGGGGCGCCTCCACCGCCACCCCCACCACCGTCGCCGCGGGACCCCCGACGCCCAACGCCTGCGGGCGCCGGACCACCCCACCCCGCTACCGCCACGTCATCTGGATCTGGATGGAGAACCACTCCCTGTCCCAGGTCATCGGGAGCTCGGACGCCCCCTTCGAGACCGCCCTCGCCGGGACGTGCGGCCTGGCCACCAACTACCACGCCATCACCCACCCCTCCCTGCCCAACTACGTGGCGGCGACCGCCGGGTCCACCCTCGGCGTCAGTGACGACGCCGGTCCTGCCCAGCACCACCTGCCCGGTCCCTCCCTGTTCGGCGAGCTCGACGCCGCAGGCCGGTCCTGGCGGGGCTACGACGAGTCGATGCCCGGGCACTGTGCGACCTCCGACAGTGGTGAGTACGCCACCCGGCACAACCCGGCCGTCTACTACGCCGGGCTTCGGCCGGCCTGCCAGCGCTTCGACCTGCCCATGGGCACCACCACCGCCGGTGCCCTCCACGACGCCCTGCAGTCGGCCTCCCTGCCCTCCTTCTCCTTCATCACCCCCAACGTGTGCAACGACGACCACAGCTGCCCCGTGCGCACCGGTGACGCCTGGCTGGCCCGGTGGGTCACCGCCATCGTGGCCAGCCCCGCCTACCGGGCCGGGAACACCGTCGTGATGATCACCTGGGACGAGGGCAGCGGCAACAACCACGTGCCCCTGATCGTCGTCTCCCCCTCCACCCGTCCCGGCACCCGGGCCGGGGGGCGCTTCGACCACTACTCGCTGCTGCGCACCACCGCCGACCTGCTCGGCGTCCGCCCCCCGGGGAAGGCCGCCACCGCCGCCTCCCTGGCCTCGGCGTTCAACCTCTGACCGTCGGGGTGGGCCTCGGCCCCGCCAGGACCGGCCAGGGGGAAGGTCACCGCCACGCTTGCCCCACCCAGGTCGCTGCCGGCCAGCACCGTCGTGCCGCCGTGCTCGCCCACCAGCGACTCGACGATGCCCAGCCCGCAGGAGAACCGTCCCCGCCGGCCGGCGCCGAGCCCCGGCCCGGAGTCGGCCACCTCCACCCGTCCCATGGCGGCCCGGACCCCGACGGTCACCCGGACGAGCCCCCCCGTGGAGGTGACCCGGCAGGCGTTGTCCACCAGGTTGGCGACCACCCGGGACAGCACGGCTCGGTGCACCGCCACGGTGACCGGCTGGCTCACGACGTCGATGCGCCCCCGGTAGCGGAGCCCGGCGGCCCTGGCGACCTCGGCGGCGACCACGTCCAGGCGCAGGGGCGAGGGGGACCCGGCCCCGCGCTGGACATGGTCGCAGATCTCGGCGATCCGCCCGTCCTCCTCCAGGAGCTGGCGCAGCAGGCATCCCAGGGAACCACCTGATCCGGACGGCACCGCGATGGCCTCCGCCAGCGCACGGACGGCGGTGGTCGGCCCGGCCAGCTCCCGGCACAGCGCTGCGACCGCCTCGTCGTCCGGGCCGGGGCGCCGGCGGCCAACCCCGCCGTGGAACTGGAGGCTCTCCCCCGCCACGACGCCCCCGCCGCCGGGAACGTCCGCCCAGGCTGCCATCGCTCACCACCCCCCGCGCTCGGCTACCGACCGCTCGCCCCCCCGGCTGGTCACCGTACACCGTCGATCCGTCCCGGACAATGGGTCGGGACCCTCGGACCACCTCTGGCGGTCCTGTCCTGCGGCCGGCGAGGGCACGCCGAGGCGGCCGTCGTCGTGGACCGGTGTGGACGCGTGGGCGAGGACCGGTGCCGGGCACCACGCGGGTCGAGCCGGGGGTCGTTCGATAGCCGGCGTGAGGGAAGCGGGCCCGTGGCCGGGCCGGCGGGGGCAGCGGGTCCGCCCGGCGATGACCGAACACCGAGGCTGTTGTTCACGGGCCACCGTCGGCCCCTGGGCTGGGCCGTGCCGCCCCGGCGCGCCACACACGGGCGACGACCACCAGGGGAACCGGCCCGTCGGTTGCGGCCCGCATGCCAGGCCGGGGTCGACGACACGTGACCGTGACGACCCAGCTCACGAGAGAACCGCCGCCCGCGGTCTGGGTCGTCGTCGACCACCGGCTGGCGTCAGAACTCGAGGACGGATGGGCCGCCACCCGACGGTGTCGGG
>DASQQH010000019.1:0-3062 GCA_035643555.1 Acidimicrobiales bacterium
TGCGGGCCCGGCACACCTCGAACAGCTTGCGGGTCTGTGCCTCGATGCCCTTGGCCACATCGAGGACCATCACCGCGGCGTCCGCGGCGGTGAGCACACGGTAGGTGTCCTCGGAGAAGTCGCGATGCCCGGGGGTGTCCAGCAGGTTGACCACCTGGTCGCGGTAGGTGAACTGCAGGGCGGTGGAGGTGACCGAGATCCCCCGCCCCTGTTCCATCGCCATCCAGTCCGACGTCGTCGGTCGACGCCCCGCCCGCGCCTTGATCGCGCCGGCCTCGGCGACGGCACCGGCGTAGAGCAGGAACTTCTCGGTCAGGGTGGTCTTGCCGGCGTCGGGGTGGCTGATGATGGCGAAGGTCCGCCGTCGCGTGGCCGCTGCCGCCACCTCGTCGGTGGCGGCGGGGCTGGCGGTCATCGCCGGCTCCCCGATGTCGGCCGGCGGCGCGACACCTCCCGCGCCAGCATGGTGGCCAACGCCTCGGCCGCGTCCAGCTCGTCGCGCAGCTTCTGGCAACGGGCCTCGGCGGCCGCCGCGTACATCGCCAGCTTGTCCACCAACCCGGCCCGGGCGTCGCCCGTTTCGTCGGCGAGGCGGTCGCGGACGAAGAGGAGGTCGCGGGTCTCCTCGAGGGTGAAGTCGAGCGGCTTCATGCGCTTGACCAGCCGCAACCGTTCGATGTCGTCGTCGGTGTAGAGCCGGAACCCGCCCGCGCTCCGGCCGGACGGCGGCACGAGGCCGACGTCGTCGTAGTGGCGGATGGTGCGCAGCGACAGCCCGACCGCCTCGGCTACCTCGCCGATCTGGTGCATACCGTGGTCGTCGTCCGGGCTCGGCGCATCCGGCCACTATACCCTTACGTGAGAGTAGGGTTGCCGGCGGTACGGTCGGCCACGCCACCGGCCCCAGCGGGGGTGACGCCATCGCCGACCCTCTCTCCAACGACGCCGATGGTGAGGCGGCCAGGGGCCCCGGTCACCGCGCCGGGCCCCTCGTCTCGGGGGCAGGGGGCCTGGCGATCGTCGGGGGGCGCTCAGGTGCGGTCCAGGCGGCGGTGGACCACCGAGGCCTCCCCGGTGCTGCCCCGGCTGACCCCGACCAGCCCGGCGTGGCGGGGGTCCACCTTGAGCGTGCGGGCCAGCCCCGGGCCGGCCGCCTCGAGCCCCCCGTCCACCACGACGGCCTCCCCGGTGACGAAGCCGGCGTCCTCGGAGGCCAGGAAGGCCAGGACCCGTGCCACGTCCTCGGGTTGCCCCGCCTCGGGCCAGGGTTGCACCTGGCCCAGGAAGCCCCCCAGGTCCTGGGGGGCGCCGGGCTCCAGGAAGGGCGTGCGGATGACGCCGGGGCACACGGCGTTCACCCGGATGTGGTGGGGCGCCAGCTCCACGGCCGCGGACTGGGTGAGGTTGACCACCGCGGCCTTGGCCGCCGAGTAGGCCTGGGGCCCGGCGCCGGCGCTGAAGGCGGCGATCGAGGCCACGTTGACGATGGCCCCGCCGTCTCCCTGGTCGATCAGGGCGGCGGCGGCGTGCTTCACGCCGAGGAAGGCCCCGCGGGCCAGGACCGAGAAGGTGTAGTCCCAGTCCTCGGCGGGCAGGTCGGTGACCGGCCCGAAGGCCCCGGGCACCCCGGCGTTGTTGACCATGACGTCGAGGCGGCCGAAGTGCTCCCGGGCGGCGGCCACCGCGCCCGCCACGTCCGGCTCCTCGACCACGTCCACCCGGCGGAAGGACAGTCGCCGCCGGTCCCCCGGGACGGCCTCCATCAGGGCCGCCCCCGCCGTCTCGTTGAGGTCGCAGGCCAGGACCGAGGCGCCCCGCTCCAGGAAGGTCAGCGCGGTTGCCCGCCCGATCCCGCTGGCGGCGCCGGTCACCACCGCCACCTTCCCCTGGAGCGGACCGGCGGGGGTCTCACCCATTGCCGGCGTCCAGGACGATCCGCACGGTGCCCCCGGCGCGCTCCTCCAGGGCCCGGAAGGCCCGATCTGCCTCCTCCAGGGGGAACCGGGCCGACACGGAGCCCGCCAGGTCCAGGCGGTGGGCGGTGGCCAGCCCGGCCACCGCGGACAGATCCGCCAGGGTCGAGGCGTAGCAGCCGGTCACGGTGAGCTCCCGGGTGACCACCCCGGTCATCGGCATGCCCAGGGTGACGGGCTGGTCCAGGATCGAGCCCAGCACCAGCCTGCCCCCGGGCCCCAGCATGCGGATCCCCTCGGCGGGGGCCTCGGCGGCGCCGCTGAAGTCGATGACGGCCTGCGCCGGCCCGGCCGCCTTGCGCACCCCGCGGCCAGCGCCCTCCAGGGGCCGGACCACCTCCACCCCCGCCTCGGTGAGCCGGCGGGCGGTCGCCTCCGACCGGGCGACGGTCACCACCCGCACCCCGGGATGGAGGAGGCGGGCCAGCTCGATCACGTGGAACCCCACCCCCCCGGCGCCGATCACGCACAGGGTGGCGTCGGCATCCAGGGCGGCCAGCCGGAGGGCGTGGTGGGCGGTGGCCACGGCGTCGGGCAGCACGGCGGCCTCGACGGGGTCCAGGCCGGGGACCGGGACAAGGCGCGCCGCTGGCCAGGCGACCTGGTCCGCCATCCCCCCGGGATCGTGGATGCCGAGGACCCGGGCGCCAGGACAGCGCTCCTCCGTCCCGCCCCGGCAGGCCGGGCAGTCGCCACAGGCCCGCAGCGTCTGGAGCACCACCGGTGTCCCCGGCTCGGGGCCACCGTCGTCGGCGCCGTCGATGACCACCCCCGAGACCTCGTGGCCGGGGCGGAGGGGCCAGCTCACCCCGGGGGGGAGTGCCCCACCCCCCAGCAGGTGGAGGTCGCTGCGGCACAGCCCACAGGCCCGCACCTGCACCCTGGCCCAGCCCGGGGGGACCGCCGGCGGGGGCGCCTCCACGAGCCCGAGGCCGTCCGGGGAGGCCTCAACGGCTCTCATGGCTGGTCCCGGGACAGGACGTGGCGGGCCACCACCAGGGACTGGATCTCGGCGGTTCCCTCCTCGAACCAGAACCCCCGGGCGTCCCGGTAGATGCGCTCGATGGGGGCGTCGGTGGTGTAGCCCCA
>DASQQH010000020.1:0-2043 GCA_035643555.1 Acidimicrobiales bacterium
CGGCGAACCTGCGGGGCGAGCACGTCGCATCGGCCCGGGCGGCCCTCAAGGCCTATCTCCGGCACCTGAACGAGGCGCGCCAGCCGACCGAGGAGCAGTTCAAGGCCCTGGTGGAAGGGCCCTTCCGGACGCCGCCCAAGCGGAGCGGGAGCCGGAGGTAGACCTGCAGCCGGGCTCGACCACCACGTGACGTCGAGTCTCGGCCTCAAGTGGAGGTGGATGGTCTGTGGCGCCGCCGCCCTCGCACCGGCGTCGCGGGGTCGTGGGAGACGGGAGCGGCGGCGACCGCCTGGTTCCCGACCGCCCGGGTGGGCAGTAGCATCAGGCGCCGATGACTGAGTGGAACCTCGCCTCTGCGTACGAGGCGCTCGCCGCGGCGGCACCGGCCTCCCCCTGCCAGCGCCAGGGGGAGCGGCTGGTCACCTGGGGGGCCTTCAACGCCCGGGCCAACGCCCTCGCCGCCGACCTCTTGGGGGCAGGGCTGGGCCACCAGGCCAAGGTGGCCTGCTATCTCTACAACAGCCCCGAGTACCTGGAGGCCTACCTCGGGGCCTTCAAGGCGGGGCTGGTGCCCGTGAACACCAACTACCGGTACGGCTCCGATGAGGTTGCCTACCTCCTGGACAACGCCGATGCCGAGGCGGTGGTGTTCCACGCGGGCCTCGCCCCCGTGCTGGCCGAGATTCGAGACCGCCTTCCCCAGGTGCGGCGGTGGTACGTGGTCGAGGACGGCCACCCCACCCCGGCGTGGGCCACCCGGTACGAGGCCGTGGTGGCCCAGGAGGTCGAGGAGAACGTGCAGGGGCCCTGGGGCCGCACCGGGGACGACGTGATGCTGCTCTACACGGGCGGCACCACCGGCCTGCCCAAGGGCGTGATGTGGCGCCAGGCCGACCTGTTCGAGGTGCTCGGCGCAGGTGGGAACCCCGTCCTCGGCCAGCCCCGGTGCACCGACCTCGATGAGGTGGCCAGCCGACGGTCCTTCGAGGGACTCTCCCTGCTCCCGGCGTGCCCCCTCATGCACGGGACAGGCCTCTTCACGGCCCTGATCGCCCTCAACGGGGGCGGGTGCGTCGTCACCCTCGAGGGACGGCGGTTCGACCCGGCCGAGCTGTGGACGACCGTGAGCACCTGGGGGGTGAACGCGGTGTCCATCGTGGGCGACGCCTTCTCCCGGCCCATGCTGGCCGAGCTCCAGGCCCACCCCGACCGCTATGACCTCTCCGCCCTGCTGCTGATCGTGTCGTCCGGGGTCATGTGGAGCAGCGAGGTGAAGGCCGGCCTCATGGAGGCCATCCCCCAGGTACTGCTCTGGGACTCGCTCGGGTCATCGGAGGCAGTGGGCATGGCCGAGGCGACCGCCCAGGGGGGCGGCGCCCAGGAGACCGCCCAGTTCCAGGTGGGCGACCACGTCCACGTGCTGTCCGAGGACGGGCGGCAGGTCACCCCCGGCACGGACGAGGTGGGGATGGTGGCCATCAGCGGCTCGATCCCCCTCGGGTACTACAAGGACCCGGACAAGACCGCCCGATCGTTCCGCACCGTGGACGGGGTGCGGTACTCCATCCCCGGCGACTACGCCACGGTGGGAGCCGACGGCACGATGCACCTGCTCGGCCGGGGGTCGGTGGTGATCAACACCGGCGGGGAGAAGGTCTTTCCCGAGGAGGTCGAGGAGGTGCTCAAGTGCCACCCGTCGGTCGCCGACGCCGTCTGCGTGGGAGCACCCGATGAGCGGTTCGGCCAGGTGGTGTGCGCGATCGTGGAACCGGTGGGCGATACCAGCGTGGACCCCGACGATCTGATCGAGCTGGTCCGGAGCCGGCTGGCCCACTACAAGGCCCCTCGGCGTGTGGTGGTCGTCCCCAGCATCGAGCGCAGCCCGGCGGGCAAGGTGGACTACCCCCGCTTGGTGGCGCTGGCCGCGGAGCAGGCCAAGGCCTGACGCCGGCGGCGCCGAGCATGGCCGGGCGTGGGGGCCCCGGCCGTCCGGGTACCGTCACGCGGTGCGTCTGCCGCAGCCGGCCCGGGTCCCGCCGCGCC
>DASQQH010000021.1:0-7970 GCA_035643555.1 Acidimicrobiales bacterium
CTGGTCACCCCGAACCGGGCCGAGGCCACCTGCTTGACCGCCGACCGACGCAGGTCCCCGCTCTGGTCCATGGTGTACCGGTCGGGGTCCTCGCCGCCCTCCCCGGTATTGGACTTCCCCCCCAGGCGGTTCATGGCGATGGCCAGGGTCTCGTGCATCTCCCGGGAGATGGCCCCGTAGGAGATCCCGCCGGTGGCGAAGCGCCGCACGATCTCCTCGACCGGCTCCACCTCCTCGATGGGGACCGGCGGCCGGGCGCCCTCCCGGAAGCCGAACAGCCCCCGGAGGGTCATGAGGTGCTCCGACTGCTCGTCGACCAGGCGGGTGTAGGCCTTGAAGATCTCGTAGCGCCGGGCCCGGGTGGCGTGCTGGAGCCGGTAGACGGTCTCGGGATTGAACAGGTGGGCCTCGCCCTCCCGGCGCCACTGGTACTCACCGCCCACCTCGAGGCTGCGGTGGTTGGCCCTCACCCCGTCGGAGGGGTGCGCCCGCCTGTGGCGCTCGGCGACCTCCCTGGCCAGGACGTCGAACCCCACACCCCCCAGAGGGGAGGAGGTCCCGACGAAGCAGCGGTCGATCACCTCGGGGCCGAGGCCGATGGCCTCGAAGGTCTGGGCCCCGGTGTAGGAGGAGACGGTGGAGATGCCCATCTTGGACATCGTCTTGCGCACCCCCTTGCCCAGGGCCTTGATCAGGTTGCGGGTGGCCTGCTCCGGGCCCACGCCGCGGATGTCGCCCCGACGGGCCAGCTCCTCGACGGTGGCCATGGCCAGGTAGGGGTTGACGGCCGCGGCCCCGTAGCCGAGGAGGAGGGCCACGTGGTGCACCTCCCGCACGTCGCCGGCCTCGACCAGGAGGCCCACGCCGGTGCGGGTCTTCTCCCGGAGGAGGTGGTGGTGCACCGCCCCGCAGAGCACCAGGGAGGGGATCGGCGCCAGCGCGGGGCCGGCACCCCGATCGGAGAGGACGATGATGCGGACCCCGTCGGCCACGGCGGCCGAGACCTCCGCGCAGACCTCGTCCAGCCGGCGCCGCAGGGCGTCCCCGCCTCCCCCGACGTCGTAGAGGCCCCGGATCGTGGCTGCCCGGAACTCGGGCCAGGCACCGTCGTCGTCGACGTGGACCACCTTGGCCAGCTCGTCGTTGTCCAGGACGGGGAAGGGCAGCACCAGCTGGCTGGCGGCGGCCCGCTCCGCCGACAACAGGTTCCCCTCCGCCCCCAGGTAGGTGGCGAGGGAGGTCACCAGCTCCTCCCGGATGGCGTCCAGGGGGGGGTTGGTGACCTGGGCGAAGAGCTGGCTGAAGTAGTCGAAGACCTGGCGGGGCCGCCTGGACAGGGGGGCCAGCGGGGCGTCGTTGCCCATGGAGCCCACCGGCTCGGCAGCCGACGCGGCCATGGGCCGGAGCAGGACCCCGAGCTCCTCGTCGGTGTAGCCGAAGACCTGCTGGGCCTCCACCAGGGAGGCGTGGGTGGGCACCTCCCGCCGACGGGGGGGGAGGGTCTCCAGGGCGACCAGCCCGGCGCGTACCCAGTCCTGGTAGGGCTGGGCCCCCGCCAGGCCGGCCTTGATCTCGTCGTCCTCCACGATGCGCCCGGCGGCCGTGTCGGCGAGGAACATCCTTCCCGGGCGGAGCCGGCCCTTGCGGACCACCCGGGCGGGGTCCAGGTCCAGGACGCCCACCTCGCTGGCCAGGACGACCAGGCCCTGGTCGGTGACCCAGTACCGGGCGGGCCGCAGGCCGTTGCGGTCCAACACGGCCCCGATCAGGGTGCCGTCGGTGAAGGCCACGTAGGCCGGCCCGTCCCAGGGCTCCATCAAGGTGTTGTGGTACTCGTAGAAGGCCCGGCGGGCAGGGTCCATCTCCGCGTGGTGCTCCCAGGCCTCGGGGATCATCATGAGCACCGCGTGGGGCAGGGACCGCCCGCCCAGGTGCAACAGCTCCAGCACCTCGTCGAAGGACGCCGAGTCGCTGAACCCGGGCGTGACGATCGGGTACAGCCGCTCCAGCTTCCCCGGGAGCAGGTCGGTGGCGAGGAGGTGCTCCCGCGCCCGCATCCAGTTCCGGTTCCCCCGGATGGTGTTGATCTCGCCGTTGTGGGCCACGTAGCGGTAGGGGTGGGCGAGGGGCCAGGAGGGGAAGGTGTTGGTGGAGAAGCGGGAGTGGACCAGGGCGAGGGCGCTCGTGCACCGGGGGTCGGACAGGTCGGGATAGAAGGGCTGCAGCTGGGGCGCCGTCAGCATCCCCTTGTAGGCGATCGTGCGGGACGAGAGGCTCGGGAAGTAGACCTCGGCCTCGTGCTCGGCCCGCTTGCGCACGCAGAAGGCCCGCCGGTCCAGGGCCAGCCCCGCCTCCCCGGCCTCCTCGCCGGCCAGGAACAGCTGGCGGAACCGGGGCATGACCGCCCTCGCCCCGGGTCCGGCGACGCTCGGGTCCACCGGCAGGTCCCGCCAGCCGAGGACCCTGGCCCCCTCCTCGGCGGCGATGTCCTCCACGACCGCCGTGGCGTGGGCGCAGGCCGTGGGGTCCCCGGGGAGGAACGCCGTGCCCACGGCGTAGGCGCCGGCCTCGGGCAGGGAGAAGCCCGCCACCTGGCGGAACAGGGCGTCGGGCACCTGGAGGAGGATCCCCGCCCCGTCCCCGGTGTCGGGGTCGGCGCCCTGGGCGCCCCGGTGTTCGAGGTTGCACAGGGCAACCAGCGCCTGCTCCACGACCTCGTGGCCGCGGCCGCCCGCCAGGTCGGCTACGAAGGCCACCCCGCAGGCGTCATGCTCGTTGTTGTGGTCGTAAAGGCCCGCCATTGGGCGCGAAGGTCGATCAAGCCGGTCGGCACCCATTGGCCCTCCCTCGCGTCGAGGTGACACCGTACACGGCCTGAGGCTCCTCCCGCGCCGTTCCCGATCCGGCCACCCCCTCCGGGGCTCCCGAGGGGCCCGTACCGGCCGCTCCGGCGCGGGGGCGCTGCGGCCCCCGGCAGGGGGCCCCCGGCGCCGGGGACGGCCTACGGACCGATGAGACCGGCGACGACGACCGTCCCGAACAGCACCGTCCCGGCCCCCCACACCCCCATGAGCGCTCCGAATGTCGCCCCCCGGACCCGGTAGCCGAGCACGGCGAAGAGGGGGAAGGCAACGAGCACCATGCGGGGGCGAAGGCCCACCACCGTGGAGAAGGCCGCAAGGGCCACCACCACGGCCGTATAGACCACCAGGGCGCCCGGCGCCCGGGCCCGAACCAGGAGAGCCCCGGTCACGATCACGAAGACGGCACCGAGGGTCATGACCCCGGCGTTGAGCCCGACAAAGGGGTGCTGGACGAAGGCCACGGCCTCCTTCCACGGGGCTGAGAGCAGATAGTGCTGGTGCCAGCCTTGGCGCTCGGTGGCGAACAGGATCGTCGGGTCGCCGGTCCGAACCCACAGGAAGGCCAGGTAGGCGAGGATTCCGGTGGGAGCCAGCGCCGGTGCCGCCAGAGACCACCACTCCCCCCGCCGCCGGATGGCCACCAGGGCCTCCCAGGCACAGGCGGCGACCACCGCCACGCCGAGCGGGCTGGTGGCGGTGGCCAGGCCGGCCAGGACGCCCGCCGCCAACCACCGTCGGGTGCGCAGGGCCAGGAGGCACCCCGCTGCCAGGGTGACCAGCAGGCCCTCGTAGTAGACCATGCTGAGCACCAGGGCCCCGGGGAAGAAGCAGAACAGGGCCGCCGCCCGGTCGGCCGCCGGGTGCCCCCACAGGTGCGCGCACAGGGCCCACACCGTGACGGTGGCGGCGAGCCCCAGGAGGGCAGCCGCCAGGAGTCCCGCCACCGGGAGGGACACCCCCGGGACGAAAGCGAGCGCCCGGACCAGGCCCGGGAACAGGGGGAAGAACGGCGTGGGGTTCGAGAGCACGTGCCCGTGGGCCATGGGGACCGAGCTCGGGTAGCCGGACCGGGCCACGGCAAGGTTCCAGGCGCCATCCCAGCCCAGTAGGCCCTGGGACAGGCTCACGGGGGGACCGAGCCGGCCCGTCAGGGCTACCGCGCCCAGCACGAGGGGCCGGGACGCCACATAGAGCCCCGCCGGTCGCCCCAGCACCACAGCCCTGGCCAGCCACCCGGGGACTGCCCGGTCTCGATCGGGCGCGACCACCCCCGCGTCGGCCCCGGCCGCACTCACCCTGGTCCCCACCCTCGGCGAGCTCCCGGGGGTCACGATCGTCGGTGGGGGCCGATCGGGCGGGGCGGGGGCCGCCACCTCCCCCATCCGGTCATCTCACAACATCCCATCGCCGCCTCCCGTCCCCACCGGTCACCCGGTGGGCACCGGTCGGGGGCTCACGCGCTACCCAGGCCTCGAGGGCACCCCCCGAGGGTGAGCAGGCGCCGGGGCTCCCGCCCCTCGGCGAGAGGCTAGCACCGCGGGTCGGCGGCGATGGGCGGTCCCAGTGACCGGCCGCCCTGGCGGCCCGGGGCCCGCGGGGGCTCAGCTCCAGGGGAAGGGCGAGTGGCTCACCGGATGCAGCCGGCCCTCGGCGTAGCGGGAGAAGCGGAAGGGGGCGAGCAGCTCCTGGTCCTCGCCCACCACCTCCTTGGCCACCAGGGCGCCCACCCCGATCATCTTGTAGCCGTGGTTGGAGTCGGCGATCACGTAGGCGTTGTCCCGGAACCGGTCGAAGACCGGGAAGCTGTCGGGGGTGAAGCAGCCGATGCCCCCCGACGGCTCCGTCCCGAAGAGGTGCCCGGTGCCCTGGAAGCGCTTGTGGCAGTGGGCCAGGGCAGAGGTCCACATGCGGGCGAAGTCGGGGCCCACCACGAACTCGGGGCTGGCCGGACCGTAGGGGTCCACCGCCACCTCCTCGGCGGGTCGGTCGACCACGTAGGGCATCGCCCCGCCCTGCACCCCGCCGAACCCCAGATCGGGCTTGTAGTAGATGCCCCACATGGCGTCGGTGACGAGCGACCCGTCGCGGTCGTCGAGGAGCGGAGCGTCGCTGTCCACATGGACCACCGGCGGGAGCTCGCCGGCGTTGGTGAGCAGATAGTCGGGCGCCACCACCAGGGTGCCCTCCTCCAGGCACCAGTAGGTCCACATGGGCCGGTCGTAGACCCGGCCGTCCCGGCCCAGCACCTGGACCACCGAGGGCAGCTCCAGCATCTCCCACAGGTCCCGGACCCAGGGCCCCACGGCCAGGACCACCTGGTCACAGGACACCGTTCCCTGGGTGGTCTCCACGCCGGTCACCGCGCCCCCGGCCAGCCGCAGCCCGGTGACGGCCACCCCTGGGACGATCCGGACGCCCTCGGCCTGGGCCTTTGCCGCCAGCCCCCGGATGGAGGCCAGGTTGTTGGCGTAGCCACCCCGGTGCTCGTGGAGGATGTTGTCGATCCCCTGGGCCTGCCAGTCGGAGAACAGGGCCTCCATGTACGCCCGGCACTCGGCCTCCCCCTCCACCAGGGTCGAGGGATAGGAGATGGCCTGCTGCTCGGCGAAGATCTGGGCCACGTCGTCGTGCATCGCCGGAGGGGCCGCCTGCAGGTAGCCGACCGGGTGGTAGGAGAACGCCTCCGGATCGGACTCCCACACCGAGACCGAATGCGCCATCAGGTTCCGCATGGCCGGCTGGTAGTAGTTGTTGCGGATGACGCCGCAGGCGATCCCCGACGCCCCGGCCCCCACCCCGGTCTTGTCGAGGACGACCACGTCCGCACCCGAGCCGGTCCCCCGGGCGGCGAGCTCCCGGGCCAGGTGCCAGGCCGTGGACAGCCCGTGCACGCCGGCCCCGATCACCACGTAGCGGGCACTTGCCGGGAGGGACATCCTCCCCACCTCCACTCTCTCCTCGCTGCTTGGACGTCGCCCCGGTCCACGGGGTGCCTCAGTGGCCGACCGGGGGCTCCCAGCCCTCGAGGACCGGCGGTTGCCAGTCCCGGCCCACGATCTCCGACCCCGGCCGCCACGGGCCGAGCATCGGCTGGGGGAACTTGGCGTGACGGGCCTTGAGCCTGATCCCGTAGGAGTTGCCGGCCTGGAGATGGGCGATCAGCACCTTGCGGGCGACCTCGTCCTCCCGGCCCTCGGGGATCGGGAAGTAGATCTTGAGGAACGAGTTCGAGTAGCGGTCGAACACCGCCGGCACGCCCTCCTCGGCCATGAGGTGGACGTCCTCCAGCCAGTTGAGGTCCGGGCCCGGGGTGGCGGCCATGAGGTCGATGTCCTCCACCAGGGACAGCTCCTCCTGGTAGGCGAACCGCTCGCCGGCCAGCTCCTCGGCGTCCAGGGTGACGTGGAGCCGTTTGCTCACCTCGTTCATGTCTGCGCTCCCGCTCGCTGCACCGGGCGTTCCCGGACCACCGTCACGTCACTCCCCCGCGTCCGCCACGTGCTTGCCCAACAGGGACCGGATCTCGGCCAGGGCCCGGTCCTCGCTCACCCCCGGGATGTAGCTGGTGCCCGCCAGGGGCACCTTGGCCATGGCCGCCGCCTCGGTCGTGAGGGCGCACAGGTCCTCGGGCTCGAGGCTGTGGACGTTGGTCTTGCCACAGGCCCGGGCCAGCATCTGGGCCTCGATGGTGAGGGTGTGCAGGAAGTTGTAGACCCGCTCGGCCGCCTCGTCCACCACCAGGCGCTCGCGCAGCTCGGGGTCCTGGGTGGTGATCCCCACCGGGCAGCGGCCGGTATGGCAGTGGTAGCACTGGCCGGCGGGGACCCCGACGGTCCCCTCGTAGTCGGTGACGCCGGGGATCTCCTTGTTGCAGTTGAGGGCCATCAGGGCGCTGTGGCCGATGGCCACCGCCGTGGCCCCCAGGGCCAGGGCCTTTGCCACGTCGGCCCCGTTGCGGATCCCGCCGGCCACGACCAGGTCGATCTCGTCGGCGAGTCCCACGTCCTCCAGCGCACGGCGGGCCTCGGGGATGGCGGCCATCAGGGGGATGCCGGTCTCCTCGGTGGCGATGTGGGGACCAGCCCCGGTCCCGCCCTCGGCCCCGTCCAGGTAGATGATGTCCGGGCCGCACTTGGCGGCCATGCGGACGTCGTCGTACACCCTGGCGGCCCCCAGCTTGAGCTGGATGGGGATCTGGTAGTCGGTGGCCTCCCTGACCTCCTGGATCTTGAGGGACAGGTCGTCGGGGCCGAGCCAGTCCGGGTGCCGGGCCGGACTGCGCTGGTCGATGCCCACCGGCAGGGACCGCATCTCGGCAACCTGCTCGGTCACCTTCTGGCCCATGAGGTGGCCACCCAGGCCCACCTTGCACCCCTGGCCGATGAAGAACTCGCAGCCGTCGGCCAGCATGAGGTGGTGGGGGTTGAACCCGTACCGGCTCTGGATGCACTGGTAGTACCACTTGATCGACAGATCGCGCTCGGGGGGGATCATCCCCCCTTCCCCCGAGCAGGTGGCCGTGCCGGCCATGGAGGCGCCCCTGGCCAGGGCCATCTTCGCCTCCAGGGACAGGGCGCCGAAGCTCATCCCGGTGATGTAGACGGGGATGTCGAGCTCCAGGGGGTGCTTGGCGAAGCGCGCCCCGAGCACGGTCCGGGTGTCGCACTTCTCCCGGTAGCCCTCGATCACGAAGCGGGTGAGCGTGCCGGGCAGGAACATCAGCTGGTCCCAGCTGGGCACGGGCTTGAACAGGGAGAAGCCCCGCATCCGGTAGCGCCCGAGCTCCGACTTGATGTGGATGTCGTTGATGACCTCAGGGCTGAAGATCTGGCTTCGTCCCAGGACGCTCTTCCGGGCGAGCCCGTCCTCCTCCATTGCTCCCTCCTGGGGTTCGGCGCTCACAGGACCAACTTCCGCTCGCTGGGCTCGAGGTTGTCGTAGTTCCAGAGCTTCTTGCCGCACACGAACTTCTGCAGCTGCGGTGGCGAGCCCAGCCCGTAGATGCGGAACTTGCGCTGCACGAACTCGGTGTCGGCGTCGGTCCACTCGCCCTCCACGCAGTCCACGCCCAGCGACTTGACCTTGCCGCCGACGTAGATCGTCCCG
>DASQQH010000022.1:0-2870 GCA_035643555.1 Acidimicrobiales bacterium
ACGGATGATGACCCCCGCGGCACTGTCCGCAGCTATCGACGACGCCTTGGCCCCCTTCGGTGTGCGGTGTTCCGAGCTGCCCGCCACGCCCGAACGGATTCTGGCGTGGATCGAGGAGGGCCGGGGCAGGGCCGAGCGTGATGGGGCGGAGGCGAAGGGCTGAGCTCGGCCATCTGGCGAGCCTCCGCAACGGGGCAGACCGCCTCCACCTCGTCACGATGGCGACAAGCGCGGGCGCCATCTCCCGGCGCAGCGAGCTCAACGCCTCCCAGCGCTCCATCCTCGCGGCGCTCCACGTTGCCGAGCCGCCCCGCTTCCCCGGCTTCACCCCGTCCCAGAGCTCGGCGAGGCGGGCTGAGCCCGGGCGGGCGCGCGGTGACACGGCCTCACTGGCTGCCCGGAAGGAACTCCCTGCGCACGGTCTGTTCTGGCCGTTTCCCTGCCTACCGTCCTGCCCGGTCCCGTCAAGCCCGTCATCGGTCGCCGCAGGAGGCCAGGACCCGGCGGGCGATCGTGGAAGCCGCGTCGGGGCTGCTGGGCCAGGGTCACCAGCCGAGCGTCGCCGAGGCAGCTGCCGCCGACGTGCACCCGGCGACCGCGTACCGATACCTCCCCACCTCCCAGTCCCTGGTGGCGGCGGCCGCCTTGGACGTCGTGAGCCCCGACCTCGACCGGCGTCCACCGAGGGCCACGTCACCGGCGTCGATCCCGACGACGCGTTTGGTCTCATGGACGCCGGCGTGGGGACCCTCGCGGCATTGATGCTCGAGGAGCAGGCCGCCCTCCACAACATGGTCCGGGTCACCGTCGACGGGTGGTTCGCCGAACGAGAGCGCCCCGACGCCGTCCGCCAGACCCGCCGGTCCGGATGGATCGACCACGCCCTCGCCCCTGTGGAGGCGTCGCTTCCCCCCGGGCAGCTGCGCCGACTCCGTTTCGCCCTGGCGCTGGTCATGGGCGCTCAAGCCCTCATCGTCACCCGAGACGTATGGCGCCTGGAACCGGAGGAGGCCACCGAGGTGATGCGCTTCGCCGCCGCCACCCTCATCCGGGGTGCCCTGGACGCCCGAGCGGGACCGTCCCTGTCAAGGGGCCGCCGCCCCGGTGCCGGGGAAAAGGCTCCCTGAGGTCCTGCAGCCTCGATGGCGCCCGGGCCCACCGGAGTGCGGGGTCGCCGGACCCCGCTGTCGGCGATGGAGCGTCCGCCACCGGGTCCCTCACCCCCGGGCGGCCGGGGTGGTCGGCCCAGGCCGGCGAGTCGCCCGGCGGACGGCCCGTCGGTGGGCTACCGGGGCACCCGAGCCGGCGCCGGGCGCCTCGACACCCGGACCGGCAGGTGCTTGATGCCGTTGACGAGCGTGGAGCGGAGGGGGGCGACCGGCCCGGCCAGGGCCACCTCGCCGACCTGGGCCACCACCTCCTCGAAGGTCACCCGGGCCTCCAGGCGGGCCAGGCTGGCCCCCAGGCAGAAGTGGGGGCCGCCGCCGCCGAAGGCCACGTGGTCGTTGGGCGTGCGCCCGACGTCGAAGCGGTCGGGGTCGACGAACACCGACTCGTCCCGGTTGGCCGACGCGTACCAGATGACGACCTTGTCCCCCTCGGCGATCCGCTGGCCCCCGAGGGTGGTGTCCCGCTGGGCGGTCCGCCGGAAGTACCGCACGGGCGTGGCCCAGCGCAGCATCTCCTCGACCGCCGAGGGGACCAGGCCGGGGTCCTCCCCCAGGCGCGACCACTCGGCGGGGTGCTCGATCAACGCCAGGAGGCCGTGGGAGATCAGGTTGCGGGTGGTCTCGTTCCCCGCCACCAGGAGCAGCAGGAAGAACAGGTCGATCTCGATCTCGCTCAGGCGCTCCCCGTCCAGGTCGGTGTGCAGGAGACCGGAGAACAGGTCGTCCCCCGGTGCCTGCCGCCGGTGGGCGGCCAGGTCGTGGACGTAGTCCCGCAGCTCCACGAACGCAGACGCCGTCTCCTCGGCGCTGGGCCGGTACTCGGGATCCTCGCTGCCGATGAGGAGGTTGCTCCAGGTGAACAGGCGGTGACGGTCCTCGGCCGGCAGGCCCATGAGGTCGGCGATGACCTGGAGGGGCAGCTCGGCCGCCAGGTCGACCACGGCGTCACCCCCGCCGCGGGTGAGCAGCGTCGCCAGCAGGTTGCGCACCATCTCCCGGATGCGGGGCTCGAGGCCCGCCACCCGCCGGGGGGTGAAGGCCCGTCCCACCAGGCGCCGGTAGCGGGTGTGGCGGGGAGGGTCCATGTTGAGCATCATGAGCCGCTGGCGGGCCAGCACCTCCTCGGGCAGATCGCGCAGCAAGACGCCTCCCCGGGAGGAGGAGAAGGTCTCGTGGTCCCGGTTCACCGCCACCACGTCCCCGTACCTGGTGAGGGACCAGAACCCCGCTGCCCCCTCCTCCTGGTGCCAGGCCACGGGCTCGTCCCGCCGCATGCGGGCGAAGGCCTCGTGGGGGGCGCCGGCGATGAAGGTGTCAGGGTCGGTGAGGTCGGGGCGGCCGCTAGCGGTGGCGCTCCTGGCCGTGGCGTCGTGCTCGGGCATCGTGTCTCCCATCCCGCCCCGGTTGCCGGCCGGCCAGCGGTCCGGTGGGGGGCCGTGGCCGCCGGGGGCGACTCATCCGCACATCTGGCGTTCGGCGTTGAAGGGGTTGGGGTCCACCTTCACGTGCGACAGGTGCCAGGCGTGGAAGAAGTTGGAGGCGAACCGGCCCAGGGTGAGGGGGGCGGTGGTGGCCTCGGTGATCTGGTGCAGGGCCCCGCACCCGAGCGCCGCCCTGGCCGCGGCGACCTGGGCCGGGTTGGCGAGCGAGGGGAGGGGGGGTGCCGAGGGCGCCTCGTAGCTGGCGAAGAACCAGGCCGGT
>DASQQH010000023.1:0-5797 GCA_035643555.1 Acidimicrobiales bacterium
TCGGCCTCTCCCGCCCCGCCGGGGAGGCGGACCTCCTGGGGGACGCTCCCCGTGGTCGCGGCCAGCGCCACGGCGGGGGCCTGGTGTGGCACCGGCCCCGACATTCGGCCCCGAAGGGAGGCCACCGACAGCACCCGCAACCGCTCGGGCAGGATCCCCCGTGGCGCGAACCACAGGAACGTGGCGATCAACAGCCCGATCACCACCCATTGCAGGGCCGGGATCAGCCCAGGAGGGCCGAAGGAGGGGATGAAGCGGCTGCCCTCGAGGAAGGCCAAGGGCACCAGGACCGCCCCCAGGATCGCGCCACGGAAGTTGCCCAGGCCACCGATGATGATGGCGGCAAACAGCACCAGCGACTCGGGGTAGAGCCACGCCGAGGGCGCCCACAGGTTGATGAATCCCACCAGGACCCCCCCGCTCAGTCCGGCGACCGCTCCGCCGATCACCAGCACCCCGAGTCGAAGGCCCATGAGGTTCTTCCCCAGGGAGTCCGCCACCATGTCGTTGTCCCGCATGGCCCGCAGGGATCGACCGTAGGGGGACTCGGTGAGGCGGCGCAGGAAGGCGTAGGCCGCGATGCACAGGACGATGGCCGTCGCCGCGTAGGCCCAGTGGTAGTTGAGGGACTGGACGTTCACCACGCCGTGGAGGGGGGCGGGCACCAGCGACAACCCCGCAGCTCCGTTGAGGAACGGCCGGGCGTTGGTGACCACCTGGTTCAGGATGATGGCCGTGACGACGAGGCCGATAGCGGCAAAGTCGCCACGCAGGCGACGGCCGACGAGGAGGACGAAGGGGATGGAGACGAGGCCGCCCATCACGGCGGCGCCGATCCAGGGGATCGGGAAGGGCAGTCCGAAGCCGCCGATGTACTGCTGGAACCCGCCGTTCGCGCTGCTGGGAGGGAGGGAGAGAACAGCGGCGGTGTACGCGCCGGTCGCCTGGAACACGATGAAACCGAAGTCGACCACCCCGCCCACCCCGAACTGGAGACCAAGGCCCATACAGGCCATCGCGTCGACCGCGCCGTAGACGATGAGGGTGGTGATGTAGAACTCGATGCCGTGGCCCATCGAGGTCTCCCTAGCTCTGGAGCTCCGCCCCGAACAGTCCCTTGGGGCGGTAGGCGAGCATGGCCACGAGCACCACGAAGGCGATGACGTCCTTGTAGCTGGGGTTGAGGAGCGCAGCCGATTCCTGGGTGATGATCCCGATGATGATCGCCCCCACCATGGCCCCGTAGGGCTGTCCGGGGCCCCCGAGGATCATGGCCGCCAGGATCACCACGAAGAACAGGTCGGCGCTGGTGGCGCCGAAGCTGCCCGTGTTGATGGCGAACACCGTCCCGCTGATCCCGCACAACACCCCGGTGATGAACCAGGTCAGGGTGACCACCCGGTCGGTCCTGATCCCGCAGTTGCGGGCCAGGCCCTGGTTGGCCGCCGTGGCCCGCATGGCCTTGCCGAACTTGGTGTACTGCAGGAGCGCGTGCATGCTCCCCATCACCGCGACACTCAACAGGATGATGACCAACTGGACGACGGTGATCTGGAACGCCCCGATCCCGAGGCTGGCGCCCTGGTGCATCTTGTAGGAGACGTTGTCGGCTCCGGCGAGCGCCTGGATGGCGTACTCGACGACCAGCGCCAGCCCCAGGGACACGATCACCACCGTGATGTGGGAGCTTCCCCGCCGCCTGAACGGTCGGAAGACCAACTGGTTGAGGGCGACGGACAGGACCCCGCAGCCGACGCCGGCCAGCACCAGGCCGACCCAGACGCTGACCCCGGAGCTGTTCAGGGCATAGGCCATGTAGGCCCCAGCGATCATCACCCCGCCGTAGGTCAGGTTCAGGAGGTCGGCCACCGCGAACTGCATCGTGAAGCCCACGGTCCCGATTGCCAGGACCGCGGCCTCCACGATGCCGAACGCTAGTGCTGAGAGATAGATCCCCACTGACGCCTCCTCAGGGGCGGCGGCTCACGTTGACCGGCCCACTACGGCGTGACGGCATTGAGTTGGGCATGGGAGATGTTGCCGACCACGTTGACGTTGCCGCTGGGGCTGTAGTGGACGACCTGGAAGATCCCCTTGGAGTCGTGGTAGCTGTCGAAGTGGGTCTTGCCACCCGGGCCCACGTAGCGGATCGTCTTCCCCTGGCTCAGGGCCTTCTTGCCCTGGGCGAAGGACTGCACGACGGTCGCGCCCGAGGTGCCGTTGGCGATCGGCACGATGTCCTTCTGGTAAGTGGCCGGGCTCACGCTCTTGGCCTTGAGCATGGACAGGGCCGCCAGGTTGATGCCGTCGTAGAGGTGGATCGCCCCGTCAGAGGTCAGCAGTGCCGAGAAGTTGCCGGCACGTCCCTTGAGCTTCCCCTTGATGGCGGTCATGTTGGTCTTGTAGACCTTGTAGGCCGAGCCGCTGGTCTTGACCGCGAGTTGGTCCGCCGAGTAGGCGTTCGACAGCGCCTTGGCCCCGACGGCCGACGACACCGCCTTGTACCACGAGGGGGTGACGGTGGCTCCGGTCGCGATGACGGGAATGAGCTTCCCACCATTGAGCTGCTTGACCTCGGAGAGGAAGGTGGCCTCGGCCGGACCGAGGGCCTCGGTCAGGATCGCCTGAGGGTGGCTGGAGACGATGCGGGAGGCCTCGGTGCGGAAGGTGTTGGCCGACAGGTTCAACGTCTCGTTGGCGGTGACCGTGATGTTCTCCTTCTTCAGGGACGCCAGCGCCGGCTTGACGAAGGTCTGGGAGCCGATGTCGTTGCCGAAGGCGAGGGCGACCTTGGTGTAGTGCTTCTGCTTGGCGATGGCCACCATGGCCCGACCCTCCTCGAGGTCGGGGGGCACCAGACGGAAGAAGTACTTGAAGTGCTTGTGGTCGAACTCGGACTGACCCGTCATGGCGAACATGACCGTCTTGTTGTTGTTGATGACCGGCACGATCGACGCCGCGGTGTCGGAGGTGACGCCGATGATCGCCGCCAGGTTCGAGCTCGACGCGAAGAGCTTGCGTACCGCCGGGATCGCGTCGGCGGGATCACCCCTGGTATCCACCGACTTGCAGGTGAGCTGGTGCCCCATCACACCGCCCGCCTGGTTGATGGCGCGCGTGGATGCGAGGCAGGCAGCAAGGTATGGAGGCCCCAGGGAGGCGTCCTTGCCGGTGAAGGGGCCGACAACGGCCACGGTGAGGGAGGAGCCCGAGCCACCGCCCCCGCCGCCATTCTGTGAGGCGTTGGAGGATGAGCCGCTGCCGGAGGCGGCTCCCCCGCTTCCGCAGGCAGCGGCTCCCAAGCCAAGTGCCATCAAGATGGCGGCACTCCGCCCGAGGCGGGAGCGTCGCCTGATGAATCCGGAACCCGGAAACTGGTGGGTCGTGTCGTTGCTATGGCGTGAACGCATTGGACGTCCCCGATGGTTAGGAGCGGAACATGGTGTTTGGTTCTGACGGGCGGGGGGTGTTGATGGGCGGGGGATGCCAGGGCCAGTCGGTGAGGTCCCCCTCCTCGGCGACGACACGGTTGCGGATCGTTCCCACCCCTTCGATCGTCACCTCCACCACGTCGCCGGGCTTGAGCCACACCGGGGGACGGCGGGCAAAGCCCACCCCACCGGGGGTACCCGTGGCGATCACGTCGCCGGGTCGAAGCTCGGTGAAGGAAGAAAAGAACTCGACGGTCTGGCCGATCCCGGTGACCATCTGGGAGGTTCGCGCCGACTGCATGACCTCGCCATTGAGCCGGGTGGTGAGCTGGGCGTCTGAGAGGTCGGCCTCATCCTGGGTGACGAGTTCCGGTCCGAAGGGCATCGACCCCTCGAAGTTCTTGCCGGCGGTCCACTGGCTTCCGGCTCGCTGCCACTCCCGGGCCGACGCATCGTTCAGGACGGCATAGCCGGCAATAACGCCTGACGCCTTGTCGGCGGGGACGTATCGGGCGTTCTCCCCGATGATCACGGCCAGCTCGCCCTCGTAGTCGAACTGCTCGCTCAGCGCTGGGCGCACCAGGTCCGCATAGGGCCCGAGCGCGGTGCCGGGACAGCGAATGAAGCTCTCCGGCCAGGGCGGGGCGTCATCCCGCCCTCCCTCGATCGCGTGTTCCCGGTAGTTCACACCAAGGCACAGCACGCGGTTTGGGTGGGGGAGTACGGGGCCAAAAGCGGCCTGGTCGTACTCGACACCGGCACGCCCTTGGACCCGACGCGCCGCATCCATGCCCTGGGCCATCCCCGCCTCGAGGAGGCCCGCCATGGAGGCAAGCGTCTCGTCACCGGTGGCCTCGGCCAGGTCGACATAGCCGGTGGTGCCCCGGACGTGCAGTCGGAGTCCCGTCGCGGTTGCGATCGTCGCCAGTCTCAAGAGTCCTACCCTTCCCGCACGTGTAATTCCTAGGAGCCGTTCTCCGCCGAGGGGCCCTGACTTGCGAGGACACCTACGAACAGGTGATCCCAGGGGGCTCCGCCACTGCGAACCTGACGGCCTAGTCGGACCTGACAGCTTGGTCAGATTGGTTATTCGCTGGTCGCGACCATCGGAACGTTACGCCCCCGCCCGAGAAGTGTCAAGATACGGGTACGAGGCCGGGTTTGGGCGCGAGGCGTCGACAGTGCGTTCCGAACGCCGCTGTTCTATGGAGTATTGGTCACATATGGTTGACAGCTTGGTTACGCATGGTTGAGTCCACCGATCCCGTCGGTCCCACGCTCCGGCCAGTGCCGGACGCCGAGCGCATATTGGCCTTCATCGAGGAGGAGATCGCCGCCCTCCGCCTCGAGCCCGGCGGGCGCCTCCCCACCGAGCGGACGCTGGCGGAGCGCACGGGTCGGAGTCGGAGCGCGGTGCGGCGAGCGTTGGCCACCATGGAGGCCGATGGGCGCGTGGTCCGCCAGGTCGGGCGGGGCACCTTCCTGCTACGGCGAGCCGCCGAGGCGTTTCCCACGGGCGCTTCGGCGGCCACCAGCCCGGCCGAGGTCATCGCCGTCCGGCTCTTGTTCGAGCCCCAGCTGATGCCGCTGGCGGTGATGGCGGCCACCGTCGAGGACCTCGAGGAGATGCACCGGTGTCTCGAGGGCGGGGAGGGGGCTGAGACCTACGACGACTTCGAGCGCTGGGACACGGCGCTCCATCGCAGCTTCGCAGCGGCCACCCACAACGGCCTGGTCTGCCAGATCGCCGCCCTGCTGGGCGCGACCCGGGAGGATCCCCTGTGGGGCGGCCTCAAGCGACGGAGCTCCAGTCCCGCACGGCGCGCCGCCGCCCGGGACGATCACCGGGCCATCGTGGCCGCGCTGGCCGAACGGGACGCCGCTGCCGCCCAGGCCCGCATGCGTACGCACCTGCTCCGGGTGCGGGCCCACCTCCTGGGAGAGGCGGATCTGACCGCGGGCGTCTGAGCCGGCGGTGGGGTGGGATCCGGGCATCGTCCACCTGGTCCACCCTGGGAGCTGGTAGCCGAGTGTCCAAAGGCTCTCACGGCGCCCCCCGGGAGGGAGCCGCTCGCCAGCGGCGGGGCCGGGCACGTCCCGTGCCGCAGCGGACGCCAGCCGGCGGCGCGCAGGGCGTGGTGCCTGCGTCCCGCAGCCGGGTGGCAGCCTGGAGGACCTCCCTGGTCCCGCCTGGTCGCTGCGTCGGGGTCGCCGCATGGGCTGGGCGAAGCCACCCGCTGTGGGCTCCGACACGCCTCTCGCCGGGCCGGCCCACGCGGCCGGTACGCCGGATACGTGTTCGCCTGACGGGGTTGGCCCGTCAGGCGTTCGCCACCGGGTTCGTGAGCTCGCAGAGCACGTCGTCG
>DASQQH010000024.1:0-2347 GCA_035643555.1 Acidimicrobiales bacterium
CCTCGCCACCATCGACCCCACCATCGAGGTGGGGACCGAGCTCCGGGTGGTGTGGGGCGAGCCGGGCGGGGGGACGGCCAAGTCCACCGTCGAGCCCCACAGGCAATGCAACGTCCGGGTGGTGGTGAGCCCGGTGCCCTACTCCGAAGTCGCCCGGACCCAGTACCGGGGGGGCTGGCGCCGGGCGTAGGCGGATGGGGAGCAGCCGATCGTGGCCGCCGACGAGGAACCGGCGCCGATGACACCCGACCCCTCCCCGGCCCCCGGGCGCGGCGCGGTGCCGGCCCGGGCCCCGAGCGACGTCCTCCGGTCCCTGGTGGACGCCGCGGAGGTGGAGATCGTCCCCATCCGGGGCGTCGAGGAGCACCTGGGGTCCCTGCGGGCGGGCACCACCGTGACCATCACCGCCTCGCCCAAGTTCGGCTACGGACGCACCCTGGACTACGCGGCCCTGGTGGCCGAGGCGGGACACCGCCCGGTGCCCCACCTCGCCGCCCGCCAGGTGCGCGACGAGGCCGAGCTGGCCGACATCGTGGCCCGCCTCGGCGACTCGGGGGTCCGGGACCTGTATGTGATCGGGGGCGACGTCCCCGAGCCGGCCGGGGCCTTCACCTCGGCGGGGCAGGTGCTGGCGGCGCTCTCGGAGATGGACCACGGCGTGGACCGGATCGGGGTGGCCTGCTACCCGGAGGGCCATCCGGCCATCGCCGACGAGGCCCTCCTCGAGGCGCTCCGCTGGAAGCAGTCGATGGCCACCTACATGGTGAGCCAGCTGTGCTTCGACGCCGCCACCCTGGCGGGCTGGGTGCGCCGGATCCGGGCGGCGGGCGTGCACCTGCCGCTGTACCTGGGGATCGCCGCGCCCATGAGCGCCGCCAAGCTCCTCCCCCTCTCGATGCGGATCGGGGTGGGCTCGTCACTGCGGTATCTCACCAAGCAGCAGGGGCTGGTGGGGAGGCTCTTCCGGGGCGGCTCCTACCGCCCCGACGACCTCCTCCTCGACCTGGGCGACGACCTCGGGCGAGGGGACCTTCGGATCGAGGGCCTGCACGTGTGCACGTTCAACCGCCTCGCCGCCACCCTGGCGTGGCAGCGGGAGCTGGCGGGCGACGAGGGGTCGGGGGCGAGGGCACAGCCAGACGACGAGGAGGACCGGTGAGCACCAGCGTCGACCCGGAGGGGCTGCGGGGCCACCAGCGCCCCGCCGGGATCCCCTTCCACATCCGAAAGATCGGCCACGTGGTCCTGAACTGCTCGGACCTCGAGCGGTCCGTCCGGTTCTACACCGACGTGCTCGGCTTCTCGGTCTCGGACGTCTACCCCGAGGACATCGCCCGCGGTGGCATGGTGTTCATGCGCTACGGCCACGACCACCACGGCGTCGCCCTGGTGGGCACCCTGCCCGGGGCGACCGAGTCGGTGGAGCTCAACCACCTGGCCTTCGAGGTCGGGACCCTGGACGAGGTCTTTGCCGCCCGCGACCGCCTGCGGGCCCGGGGTGTGGCGATCGACTTCGAGGGCCGTCGCCGGGCGGGATGCCAGATCGCCGTGGAGTTCCGGGACCCCGACGGGCACCGCCTCGAGATCTACTGGGGGGTCGACCAGGTGGGCAGCGCCGGCGAGGTCCGCCCGGCCTCGGAGTGGAAGTGGGCCCTCAGCCTGGCCGACGCGGTCCTCGACCCGGTGATGGGACAGGACACCACCCTGCTCGATCCGGACCGCCTGGACCGGGAGAGCCCCGAGGAGGCCGAGGCGATGAGGGACCACGCCCGCCGGACCCAGCGCCAGAAGCTCGGCCACTGACCCGGCCCCGTCGGGGCGACCAGGGCACGGACCTCCCGGGGCACCCTGGTCCCATCCCGGCGGCTGGGCTGTACCGGCCGTCGCCTGACCCTGCGGTGCGCCCAACCACCGGCCGCCGCCGGCGCCCCTCCCACCCGGTCCGCCACGGGAGGAAGGGCCCCACACCATGGCCCTGTCGATCGGCCGACCGGCCAGGCGACGCCCGGCCCCGTGGGCGCCCGGGGTCTCCTGGCATCGGCCCACCCCACGTCACCGCCCTCGGGGCGTCGGCTGCGGGCACCCAGGAACGCCTGGACCACCGCGGTCGCAGCCAGGCTGGGCTGGTGAGGCCCCCTACCGCAAGCAGGCGGTCACCGTCGATCGGCGTCCGGGCTCATCCGGGGCTGTGCCGCCGGCGGAGGAAGAACCACAGGAGCAACCCCAACCAGGCCGCCACACCGACCCCGGCGAGGCCGATGAGCGCAGCCCCCCAGGTCGGGATCCCTGGAACGGTCGCGTAGATGCCCTTCCCCGTGTGCACGGTCTTCGGGGGCCTGTTCTTCGG
>DASQQH010000025.1:0-9855 GCA_035643555.1 Acidimicrobiales bacterium
CCGTGGCCGACCGTGAGCAGCACCGGGTCGGGCGCACCAGCACGCGCCGCGCTCACGTCCGCCCCAGGGCGGCCATGGCGCCCGGGGGCGTGCCCGGCGCTACACGCCCGTCGGTCCCCAACCCACGAGGGACCCGGTGGCTCCCCCCGGGCTCACCCTGTCGGGGACCGACGGCCACCTGGGCGAGGGTACCGCGGTCCCGGCGGCTGGTGGTGGTCGCCGTGTGCTGCCACGCCGGGCGAGCCCCGGTGGGCCCACCGGGCGGGTGCTCGGGCACCGGGTCGATTTCGGGTGACGGTTCAGCACCGGTTAAGGTGGGCGCCACGTCATTGGGGGGAGTCTGGGGGCTACCTCAGTGGCGACCGGTGGAACGCGCGGGATGAAACCGTCGGAGAGCCAGCGAGGAGTTCGGGCGCATTCCGGCCCCGGGGATGGGGATCATCATGGAACCGCTTTCTAGTTGTCATCCCAGCGTCATGGGGCCGTTGGCACACTACGATGTCCTCTTTCACTCTCGGGTCCCGAGGGCGGGCGGTGTTGCCGGTGAGAGGTTCGCTTGGTGACTCGGTAAGCTTGCTCCGATTCGGGCGGGAAAAGGATCCCGTTCGGCGACCGGCATCGACCGAGCCGGTCGGCGAGTGGCGACGACGTCAGCACCGAGTGGCGGGCTGGCCGTTCCCCGACATGGAGAGACAGTTCATGAAGGTAAGGCTGACCAACGCGAGGTCCCCTCAGCAGGGTCTTGGCTGTCGCCGTGCCAAGGATGGCGGCACGGCCGGGCCGGGCCTCGCGTCCCCCGATCCGTCGAGCGGCTCCCCGGTGGGCCGGGCCAGGTGGGCCCGATGAGGCTGGGGCGCAACGAGCAGGCCCAGGCGGTGGCAGATGGCGAGGAGGCCCCCACCCACCGCGCGGCCGTCGAGATCGAGTTCCGGGACGTGAGCAAGTACTACCCCGGCCAGGAGGCCCCCGCCATCTCCAGCCTGTCCCTCACGGTCCCCGCCGGGCAGATCTGCTGTCTGGTGGGCCCCTCGGGCGGCGGCAAGACCACGGCCATGAAGCTGGTCAACCGCCTGATCGAGCTCTCCGAGGGGGACATCCTCATCGGGGGCCGCAGCGTGCGGGCCGTCGACACCACCACGCTGCGCCGCGACGTGGGGTACGTGATCCAGCAGGTGGGGTTGTTCCCCCATATGACCGTGGGGGCCAACATGGCCGTGGTTCCCCGCCTCCTCCGGTGGTCCCGGGACCGCATCCGTCGTCGCAACGCCGAGCTGCTGGAGCTGGTGGGCCTGGCCCAGGACATGGTCAAGCGCTACCCGGCCCAGCTGTCGGGTGGCCAGCAGCAGCGGGTGGGCCTGGCCCGGGCGCTGGCGGTGGACCCGCCCGTCATGCTGATGGACGAGCCCTTCGGGGCCCTGGACCCCATCACCCGGGGCAAGGTCCAGGACGAGTTCCTGGCCCTTCAGGCGAGGATCGGCAAGACCGTGATCTTCGTCACCCACGACATCGACGAGGCCATCAAGATGGGGGACCGCATCGCCGTGCTCCGGGAGGGCGGGGTGCTGGCCCAGTACGCGACGGCCGACGAGCTCCTCGGCCACCCGGCCGACGAGTACGTGGCCAACTTCGTGGGCGCCGACCGGGGGCTCAAGCGCCTGGCCCTGCGCCAGGTCGGGGACCTCGTTGGCTCCTCGTCCGACGCGGTGGCCGACGGGGCCAACCCCCAGGTTCCCGCGGACACCACCCTGCGAGTGGCCCTGTCGCTGCTGTTCGACACCGGGGCACCGGCCCTCACCGTGCTCGACGGGGGCGGGACCACCGTGGGCATCCTCAGCCTGGAGCAGCTGCGGGCCGCGGTGACCGCGGACGAGGGATGGAAGCTCCCGGCCGCCCCGGGGAGCCCGGCCCAGTGAGCCTCGCAGCGGCCGGCCCGGTGCTCATCGCCGGGGGTCCCAACATCCCCTCCTTCGGTGGCGCCGGGGGGTGCGCGTCCAACGCCACGTTCTGCTGGGGGTGGGTCACGACCAACTGGGGCCCGCTCCTCCAGCCCGCCCTGGTCCAGCACGTCTACATCACCGCCATCGCCGTGGGGGTGGGGCTGGTCATCTCCTTGGCCGCGGCCCTGTTCGCCTACCGCCACGGGTGGTTCGAGCAGGGCTTCCTCGGCTTCTCCACGTTCCTCTACACGGTGCCGGCCCTGGCGCTGTTCCTGTTCTTCGTCCCCATCACCGGCCTCAGCCTCCTCACCATCGAGATCGGCCTGGTCGGCTACACCTTCCTCCTCCTGTTCCGCAACTCCCTCACCGGGCTGCGCTCGGTGCCCCCCGAGGTGCGGGCGGCCGCGGTGGGCATGGGGATGACCAGGCGCCAGATCCTGTTCAGGGTCAACCTGCCCCTGGCCCTGCCCTCGGTCATGGCGGGGGTGCGGATCGCCACCGTGACGGTGATCGGCCTGGCCACGATCGCCGCGGACGTCACCCCCCTCGGCCTGGGCAAGCCCATCTTCGACGCCATCCAGTCGGTGTTCGACACCGAGCTGATCGCCGCCGGGGTGCTGGCGATGCTCTTCGCCCTGGTCGCCGACGCCCTCCTGGTGGCGGCGCAGCGGGCCATCACCCCCTGGGCCCGGGCCCGGGTGAGCAGGTAGGAGGAACCATGGGAGTCTTCGGGCAGGCCGCCCAGTTCATCGCGTCCCATCCCCACCTCCTGGTGACCGAGGCCCTGGGCCAGATCGAGCTCGTGGTGGCCTCCATGGTGGTGGCGTTGGTGATCGCCCTGCCGGTTGGGCTAGCGGTCGGCCACCTGCACCGGTGGTCGTTCCTCGCCATCAGCGGCGGCAACGTCCTGCGGGCCCTGCCCACGCTGGCGATCATCGCCGTTGGGATCAGCATCTACGGGATCGGCTTCGTCAACATCCTGGTGGCCCTGGTGATCCTGGCCCTCCCCCTCATCCTCACCAACAGCTACGTCGGGGTGGCCGAGGTGGATCCCGGTGTGGTGGAGGCGGCCCGGGGGATGGGGATGACGGGCTGGCAGATCCTGTGGCGGGTGGAGCTGCCCAACGCCGTGCCCCTCATCATGGCCGGTATCCGGACCGCCTCGGTCTACGTGATCGCCACGGCCTACCTGGCCACCTTTGCCGGGAGCACCGACACCCTGGGCAGCATCATCGGCAACGAGTCCAGCTACGGTCTCCAGGGCGTCATCGCCGCCACGGCGGTGGTGATCGTCATCGCCCTCATCGGCGAGGTGTTGTTCGGGCTGAGCCAGCGGGCGCTCACCCCGAAGGGCCTCAAGCTGGAGCCCGTCACCGCCGTCGCCTAGCCGGAGCATTCCTAGCTCGTACCGACCCCGACCCTAATAACGACCCAGAGAGGAGAACCCACGCGTATGCGCAGCATCCGCCGATCGTTCACGGGGGGCCGGGAGGGGAGAAAGTGGCCCAGCTCGGGCCGGATTGCCGTCGCCGCCATTGCCCTGTCCATGGCGGCCGCCGCCTGCGGGAGCGGGACGGCCTCGACGTCATCGTCGTCGTCCACGTCCAGCGGCGGGGGCTCGGCGACCCAGACCAGCACCTCGGGCGGCGGCGCAGGTGGCGGTGTCACCGCGTCGAACGTGTCGATGCCCTCGGGAACCCCCGGTAAGGGCAAGCCCTCGTTCACGATGGGTGACAAGAACTTCGCCGAGGAGTACATCGTGGGCCAGCTCTACTATCAGGCGCTCAAGGCGAAGGGCTTCTCCCCGACGCTCAAGGCGAACATCGGGAGCTCGGAGGTCATCGACAAGGCGTTCCAGAGCAACCAGGTCCAGCTCTATCCCGAGTACACGGGGGAGATCGTCAGCACCGTCGCCGGACAGAAGCAGGGGAACTCGGCGGCGGCCACCTACACGAAGGCCAAGGCGTTCGAGCAGGCCCACCGGAGCGGGACGCTGCTCAAGCAGACGGCGTTCCAGGACGTCGACGACCTCGTCGTCAAGCCGGCGTTCGCCCACAAGTACCACCTGAAGACCGTGGGTGACCTGAAGAACGTGGGTCCCCCGAACGGCAAGAAGGTGCTCCTCGGGGCGCAGCCGTCGTTCCAGCACCGCTACGAGGGAGTGGTGGGGATCAAGAAGGCCTACGGCGTCACCGGCCTCACCTTCAAGCCGCTGCCCGTGGGCGTGGATTACCACGCGCTCGATTCCGGCTCGATCAACGTGGCCGACGCCTTCAGTACCGACGGCCAGCTGCTCTCGGGCAAGTACGTCAGCCTCAAGGATCCCAAGCACATTTTCGGGTTCCAGCACGTGGCACCCGTGGTGAAGCAGAGCCTCCTGAAAAAGGAGGGTCCGGCCTTCGCCCAGACCCTGAACTGGGTCGACTCACTGCTCACCGTGCACGCCATCCAGACCCTGAACGCCGCGGTGCAGGTCAAGCATGACCAGCCGGCCGCGGTGGCTCGCAAGTTCCTGGCGGCCAACGGCCTCAAGTAGCAGGCGACACCGCCCCGCAGGGGACCCTGATCCCGGGGTCCCCTGCGGGGGTGGGGGGGCTCAGCCCTGGTGGCGCTGGCGGTCCGGCGCCACGGCGAGGATGACCCGCTCGCTCTCGATGGTCGAGGCGTCGTAGTCGGCGCCGGTGTACTTACGGGCCAGCTGGTCGATGTGGCGTCTGGCCTCCGGCCCGGTGGTGATGTCCACCACCTGTCCCCGCACCTCGGCGTAGTGGTAGGGGTTGGTCCGGTCCCAGATGGTCACCGTGACCCGGGGGTCCCGGCGCACGTTCTTGTACTTCTGCCGGTGCACTTCGGTGTTGATGAGCAGGTGCTCGTCGTCGCTGTCCACCCACATGATGTTCGTCTGGGGCTGACCGCCGGGCAACAGGGTGGTGAACGCGGCGAAGTTCGGCTCGCGGGCCAGTGCCGTCACGGGAGGGTCGATCATGGCCCGCGGACCCTACCCGGGATGCCAGAACCCGGTGGTGCCGGTCACCCACCCCCGCTGGGGATGCGGGCGGCGTCCAGCACGTACACCAGTCGTCCCTGGTGCCAGTACCGCTCTGCGGCCCCGGCGAGGCGGAGGTGCTCCAGGTGGGCGTAGGTCTCGCTCTCGGCCATCGGTCCCCAGTGGACGGCGGTGAACAGCTCGTGGGACAGGTCGACCACCGTGGCCGGGCCCAGCGCTGCCGAGAGCTCGCCCAGGCGTGCCAGTCGCCGGTGGTGGTGGTCCTTGATGGCCTCGACCCGGCCCGTCAGATCGGCGAAGGGGTGGCCATGGGCCGGGAGCACCATCGCCCCGCCGGCCTGTGCGGCCACCCGGTCCAGCGATGCCATGAAGGACGCCAGAGGGTCTCGTCCCGACCCCACGCCCCCGATATGGGGCGTGATGGTTGGCAGGACGTGGTCGCCCGAGAGCAGCACCCCCGTGCCCGGATCGTGGAGGCACAGGTGGTCCAGGGTGTGCCCCGGCGTGTACCGACAGATCCACTCCCGTCCCCCCAGGGCGACCACCTCCCCGTCGGCCACCGCCCGGTCGGGGTCAGGTGCCAGCCAGTCCCCGGGGCGGTCCTCCGGCCCGGCGGTGGCCAGGCGCTCCCGCCAGGTGGCGGCCAGGCTCTCGCCGCCCCAGGGCAGGGGCGCCTCCCAGGGGTTGGTGTCGGGGACGTCGTCGGGATCCACGTCGGGCACCCCGACGCAGCGGTGCCCGTGGCCGTTCCCGGTGCCCTCGGGCCACAGGCGGGTCCGCCAGGCGCCGTGGGTGACGATCGGGGCCTGGGCCTCGGCGGCCAGGCGATGGGCGCCGCCGAAGTGGTCGGGATGGGAGTGGGTGACCACCACCGTGTGGACATGGCGGACCTTGAGGTCCGCCGCGGCCAGCCGGGCGAGGAGGGCGGTCCAGGAGGCGTCGCCGGGGATCCCGGGGTCCACGACGGCGACGCCCCGTTCATCGGGGATGGCGTAGGCGTTGACGTGCCCCAGGCCGGGCATGTCGACGGGGAGCTGCAACCGCAGGATCCCCGGTGTCACCTCCCGTACCGTGTCCTCGGGCGGCTCCTGCTCCTGCTTGGCGACCACAACGGCTCACCCTACCGGCCCGGCGTGTCTTGACCGGGCGGTCAAGGAAGGGCTGGGGCCGGCCCGGTCAGCGTGTCGTCGGGGCCGGCTCCTCGGTGGCCCGGAAGATGGCCCGACGGTAATAGGCGAGCTCGGCGAGGCTCTCCCGCACGTCTTCGAGGGCACGGTGGCCCCCGGCCTTCCGGGGGGCCTGGCGGTAGGCGTCGGGGTACCAGCGCCGGCAGAGCTCCTTGATGCTCGAGACGTCGACCGACCGGTAGTGCAGGTGGGCGTCGAGGCGGGGAAGGTAGCGGGCGAGGAACCGCCGGTCGGTCCCGATGGAGTTCCCGCAGAGGGGAGCGCCGCCGGGCTCGGGGACGTGGGCCTGGATGAACCCGAGGGTGGCGGTCTCGGCCTCCGCCAGGGAGAGGCTGGAGGCCCGGATGGCGTCCAGGAGGCCGCTGGTGGTGTGCATGGTCCGCACCGGCTCCTCCATGGCCGCCAGGGCTTCCTCCGGGGTGGCCAGGACCAGGTCGGGACCCTCGGCCACCACGCCCAGCTGGTCGTCGGTGACGATCGTCGCCAGCTCCACGATGACGTGGCGGTCCGGGTCGAGGCCGGTCATCTCGAGATCCATCCACACGAGCACGCAACGATCGTAGGAGGAGGGCGGCAGTAGGCTCGGTTCCATGGCGTTGCGCGACCGGCACATCCTCCCAACGAGCAGGCGGGAGTTCCTGGCCCAGTGGCCGATGGTCCTGCTCACCCTCACCACCATGGTCATCACCGCGGTCACCGTGGCCTTCAGTCTCGGTCACTGACCGTGCCCACCGTCGAGGTCGTCCGCCTGGATCCTGACCTGGCCCTGCCGACGGGCGCCCGGGAGGACGACGCGGGGGTCGACCTGCGGGCGGTGGGGAACGCCGACCTCGCCCCCGGGGGCGGGCGGGCCAAGGTGGGGACCGGCCTGGCGCTGGCCATCCCCCCCGGGTGGGCCGGCCTGGTCCTGCCCCGCAGCGGGCTGGCCCTCCACCACGGGGTGACCTGTCTCAACGCGCCGGGCCTGATCGATCCCGGCTACCGGGACGAGGTGTGCGTGGTGCTGGTCAACACCGACCCCGACCATCCCTACCGGGTGCGCCGGGGGGATCGGATCGCCCAGCTCGTGGTGCAGCGGGTGGAGCCCATCGCGTTCGTGACGGTGGATCGCCTTGCGGCCAGCACCCGGGGAACGGGCGGGTTCGGCCACAGCGGGCGGTAGCCGAGGTGCCCGAGCTGCCGGAGGTGGAGGCCCTGGCCCAGGACCTGGGGGACCGCCTCGTGGGCCGGGAGCTGGCGACCGTGGAGCTGGCGGCGGTCCACGCCCTCAAGACCGTCGATCCACCCCTGTCCGCCCTGGTGGGTCGGACCGTCGCCGGGGTCACCCGGAGGGGGAAGTTCCTGTGCGTGGGGACCGCGCCGACGCCGCCCGTGTGGCTGGTGGTGCATCTGGCTCGTGGAGGGTGGGTGCGGTGGCGGGAGGAGCTCCGGGAAACGCCCGTCCGGGCGCGCCGGGGGCCCCTGGCCCTGCGGGTGGGCCTGGTGGGAGGCGGGGGGGTGGAGGTCACCGAGGCCGGCACGGAGAAGCGCCTGGCCCTGTGGGTCGTCCACCGTCCCGAGGAGGTGCCGGCCCTGGGCGGTCTGGGTCCTGATCCCCTCGCTCCGGAGTTCGACGTCGCCGCCCTCGGGGCGGCGCTTCGGTCACAGCGGGGGAACCTGAAGGGGGTGCTGACCGACCAGCGGGTGGTGGCGGGGGTGGGCAACGCCTACTCGGACGAGGCCCTGCACGCGGCCCGGCTGTCGCCCTTCAAACCCGCCGCCGGGCTGAGCGAGGAGGAGGTGGCCCGTCTGCACGCCGGGCTCGTCTCGGTCCTCCAGACGGCGCTCGAGCGCGACCTCGGGCGTCCCGCCAGCGAGCTCAAGGCGGAGAAGCGGGCGGGCCTTGCCGTGCACGGACGGACCGGGGAGCCCTGCCCCAGGTGTGGGGACACCGTGCGGGAGGTGGCCTTCGCCGCCCGCTCACTCCAGTACTGTCCCCGGTGCCAGACGGGGGGGCGGGTCCTCGCCGACCGACGGCTGTCCCGGCTGGTGAAGTAGCCGTCCTGGGACGGATGTCGGAGGGGGGGTGCCCTTTGGACCGCTCACGCGCGCAGAATGGGCACTCCGGGGACCAAGAGAGGAGCAGTGGTGATGCGACGTCTGAGCGGGCTGGACGCCGGGTTCTTGTACCTGGAGACCCCGAGCATGCACATGCACGTGGGCCTGGCCTGCGTGCTGGACCCCTCCGACCTTCCGGGGGGGTGGTCGTTCGCCAACATCAGGGAGCTGGTCGAGAACCGCCTGCCACTGCTGCCGCCCTTCCGCCGGCGGGTGGTCGAGGTCCCCTTCGGCCTGCACCATCCGGTGTGGATCGAGGACCCAAACTTCGACCTCGACTACCACCTGCGTCGGGCCTCCCTCCCGTCTCCGGGGGGGGTCTCCGAACTGGCGGACTTCTTCGCCGAGTTCCTCGGGCGGCCCCTGGACCAGTCCAGACCCCTGTGGGAGATGTACGTGGTGGAGGGCCTGGAGGGTGGCCGGGTGGCGGTGGTCACCAAGACCCACCACGCGGCAATCGACGGGGTGTCGGGCGCCGAGCTCGCCGCCAACCTTCTCGACCTCAGCCCCGAGCCGGCCGTCGTGCCACCGCCTGACCCGCCGTGGCGACCTGACCGGATGCCCACTGAACTGGAGCTGTTGTCCTACGCGGTCGGCTCGCTTGCCAAGCAGCCGTTCGGACTGTTCCGGGCCGTCGAGCACGCGGTCGAGGCCGGCCTCCACCTCGCCCGCCGGAACCGGCCGTCGCAGGTCGCCCTGCCGCCCGCACCCTTCAGCGCCCCCAAGACCAGGCTGAACACGAGCATCACCCCACATCGGCGGGTGGCGCTCACCCAGGTGCCCCTCGACGAGGTGAAGGAGGTCAAGCGGAACTTCGAGGTGACCGTCAACGACGTCATCCTGGCGATCTGCGCCGGGTCTCTCCGCCGCTACCTCCTGGACCACGAGGAGCTCCCCGAGGGGCCGCTGGTGGGCATGGTGCCGGTCTCGGTCCGGAGCGAGGACCAGCGCCAGGAGGGGGGGAACCGGGTCTCGGCCATGCTGGTGTCCCTGGCGACGGCCACCGACGACCCGGTGGAGCGCCTGCGGCTGATCAGCGAGGGCACCGAGGGGGCCAAGGACCAGCACTCGGCCATCGGGGCGGAGACGCTCATGGACTGGGTGGAGTTCGCCGCGCCGGCGGTGGCGGCCCGGGCGGCCCGCCTGGTGTCGCGGACCAAGGTCTTCGACCGGGTCCGGCCGCTGTTCAATGTCGTCATCTCCAACGTCCCCGGCCCCTCGTTCCCCCTCTACTGCGCCGGGGCGCGCCTCGAGGCGATGTACCCCATGGGACCGGTGGTCGACGGCGTGGGGCTCAACATGACGGTCATGAGCTACCACGGGTCCATCTACGTGGGCCTGCTCGCCTGCCGGGAGGTGGTGCCCGAGCTGGACCAGATCGCCGACGGCATTCAGGAGTCCCTGGCCGAGCTGACCAAGGCGGCGAAGCCGAGGTAGCCGCGGGCCGAGGGCCACGATAAGGTGGAGAGCGACGCGGACGTGGCTCAGTTGGTAGAGCATCACCTTGCCAAGGTGAGGGTCGCGGGTTCGAGTCCCGTCGTCCGCTCCAAGTCCTCGCCGTCGCTCGCCCTGGTCAGCGAGGTAACCATCCGCTGACCGAGTTGGGCGGGGGCTCGACATTTCCCAT
>DASQQH010000026.1:0-4573 GCA_035643555.1 Acidimicrobiales bacterium
TAGCGATAGCATACGCCGTCTCGCCGGCGGCCCCATCCGGTTGCGGGCCTCACCGCTGCGGTAGGGGTGCTTTCGCGAGTGCGTCGCGGAGCCTCTTGGGTTCGCCGGGCGCCTTGCTGGCCGCCTTCCCGGATCACGGCGTTGCGCCAACCGTGCTCGAGGGCCCCCGCCACTGATGAATGAGGTCCATGGCAATCAGGGGACCCTCAGCCATGGGGCGGGCGCACGTATAGCACGGTGGTGCCACCTGGTACGGCCCCGCTTCTTGCACCTCACACGAGCCACAGTGCCACAGTTCCGGATGTGGCATCGGCGTGATGAGTCCCGTCGGTGCCTCAGGCGTTGCTACTCGTTCGTCTGGGGACCGAGACGCACTTCGAGGACCTGCCATCGATGCACATTTCATGGCAGCACGCCGAGATTCACAAGGTCACTCATCGCGGCGGCCAACCAATGACCACCGTCGCACCGGATTGTCACCATTTCGAGGGGCCCGTCGGTACTGTCGGCTAGCCACCTCTCCGTTACTTGTACCTGCTGGCCGCACTGGTTGCACATTATGGGTCTCCAATCTTCACACCCGGACAGGTCGCATGAGAGCGGTCTCCAGGATGAAACGCTATGTCTCCGTGTTGCCTGAACGTCATTGTGATTTACGGATGGCCATCAGCCTCATCACCACGGATGATCTCCCCTCGAGCTCAAGGCGAAGGGCTACTGTCCATCCGATCATTTCCCAGGTAATGGGACCTCGGCTTCCCCAGAGGGCGTTCTAGACCCGAGGTTGTTGCCAAATCGGCTGAGCCCGGACGGCACCACAGCACACCGGCCCGATGGGGAACGGGGTGCCGATCAACAACTTGACTACGGGCGCCGGAAGAACCGCCTGAGGCGATCTTGTTTCGGCGGACCCGAGGCGCTTGCTGCTGCCGGGCGTATGTTCTGGTTCACCCGAAAGAGGTTGCCCGGGTCGTAAATGGCCTTGACCTGGCTGAGGCGGTCATAGTTCGAACCGTACGTCGCCCGCACCCGGTCTTGGCCCTCGTCATCCATCATGAAGTTCACGTAGGCACCGCCGGCCGAATAAGGGTGAGTGGCTTCCCAGTAGTCAACGGTCCAAGCCTTGAGGGCCGGCGCCATACGCGGGTCGGGGTCCACGCCCACGATGACCTGGGAGAAGGTGGCGTCGCGGTAAGCCCAGGCAGTCTCATCGGCCCCAACGTGGTTGGGTGCCCCGTCGATCGGATAGAGGTGCATAGACGAGTGCATCGAGGGAAGCTCCTGAGTGAATCGAGCGTGGGCCTCGATGGCGGCGTCGGGCACGGTGCGGAAGAAGTCACCCCGCCAGTACCACTGCAAGCCCGGCGGGTAAAGGGCGTCGAAAGCTGACTGGAGGGCTGGGTACGGCACCTGTCCGATGCCGTCGAAGGCCGGCTGCATCGCCCGCACCGGGGCCAGCGCCTCCTTGGCGTCCGCGGGGTCCCCGAGGTAGCACCACACCACCGCGCACGCCTTGTGCAGGTGGAACGCCTCCGGGAAGGCATCCACCGGGGGGACGGTCATGGTGGCAAAGAAACCGTAGAGGTCATGGTCCTGCGCCGGGAGGAACTCCCGGAACCATGCCAGGACGTCCGCGGTGGCAGCCGCCGGCCAGGCCGTCGGCCCGCACACCACGGTAGTGACCGGATGCAGTCGGAACACGAAGGAGGTCACGACTCCGAAGTTGCCCCCACCACCCCGAAGGGCCCAGAACAGATCCGGATGCTCACTCTCAGAGGCCCGCACCACCCTCCCGTCGGCAAGGACCACCTCGGCCTCGATCAGGTTGTCGATCGTAAGACCGTGTCGGCGGGACAAGTAGCCGTGCCCACCCCCCAGGGTCAGCCCGCCCACGCCGGTGGAGGAGATGATCCCCGCGGGGGTGGCAAGGCCGTGTGCATGGGTAGCGGCATCGACCATCCCCCAGGTGGCGCCGCCCTGCACGCGGGCAGTCCGCCGCCGAGGGTCGACCTCGACCATGTGCATGGGCGACAGGTCGATGACCAGGCCCCCATCCACGGTGCCGAAACCCGGGCCGTTGTGGCCCCCGCCCCTCACGGCGATCGGGACACGGGCCCTCCGTCCGGCCTCGAGCGCGGCTTGGACGTCGGCGATCGACGAGCACCGGGCGACGAGCACCGGGTGGCGATCGATCATTGCATTGTAGACCGCTCGTGCCTCGTCGTAATCGGCATCGGTCGGCCGCACGACTCCTCCGCCAGTCCGGAGTTCTGGAAATTCAGCGATATTCGTCATGATGAGCCTCCACTTGCCTCAATAGGTGTCGGCGAATTGCAACTCTTGCTCACGCCACCGTAGAGATGAGGAGATCGCCTGTCATGACCGAGACTGATCATTTTCGAACGAGTGCTACGACCGGGCTTTGCTGCCGCTGGGATGGTCAGATCTGACTACTGGCAACTCCTTCTCCTCATCGGCGCTACGGACCGTCGGCGACACGACCCTCGGTGTCGCTAGCCATCGGTCCCAGGCATGATCCCCTCGAGTCCCGTGTCAAGTCGCCCGACCTCAGGGCCAGGACGAGACCCCCGAGACCAGACGCCGCGTCCGCCCGCCTGCAGGCTTGCGCAAGACACAAGTACGTGTGCCCCGGCAGAGCATCGATGCGAAGACGATCCGCACGTCTAGGCAGTGCCCACTATGACGATCGACGTCGCCACAAACCGAGCGGCGGTCTGGGTCAACAAGCCGCAATGGGCGGGGTTGAAAAACCCGGCGGTTCGTTCCCATCGAAGATGTTGGCGCATAGCCGGCCCGACGGGGCCGGAGGTCAGAGGGGCCGGCCCACCCCATCAGTCCGTCGTGGCCGTCACGGTGATCCACCCGAGCTCCGAGGCGATCCGTACGCCGATCCCGGGCGCTGCCATCGGAGCGATGACATCCCGCAGGGCATCGCAGAATGCCTGTCGGCCGGCCTGCCGGATGGCGGGAACCGACGGCCCCGCGGCGGCGAGAGCACGCACGGCGAGATCCAGGTCTGGCCATTCGTTCCAGACGGTCACGGTGCCACGTTCAGACGGGGCGAACCCCGTCTCGGGCAACATGCCTTCGATCGCCCGGATGGTCTCCCCCTGGCGGGCGCTCTCGGTGCCGTGGCTTGCGGGGGACATCGAGATCACCGTGAGGAAGTACGCCAGCAGTCCGACCCTCTCGAGGGGACCCCAGAACGTCAGGCCCAGGCGGCCGCCGGGCTTCAGAACGCGCCGCGCCTCGTGGAGCGCCGCTTCGCAGCCCTTCCAGATGCCGTTGAAGCTGGTGACAACATCGAACGAGGAGTCGGCGAACGGCAAGGCGAACATGTCCCCCACCCGGAACTCGGCCCGGGGGGTCCGGGCCTGGGCGATGGCGATGAGCGCCTCCGCAGCGTCGAGTCCCGTCACCGTAGCCCCCCGGTTGCCGGCATGATGCGCGGCGTAGCCGGATCCGCAGGCGATGTCGAGCAGGTGGTCTCCGCTGCCTAGGGCCAGCCGGTCGAAGAGTAGGTCGTTGGCGTTGTGGGCGTAGGGCTCGAACAGGTACGCCCACTCGGTGGCCTTGGACCCCCACGCCTCGCCAGCCTCTCTCCAGCTGCTCTGGCCTTCGGGAGCGCTACAGTGCGACACCATGGTCCCCTTAGACGAACGATCGTCCACGGAGCTTAGACGACCGTTCATCTAACATCAAGAGGGGACAGCCGAGCTCAACGAAGGAGAACCCAGGAGATGACGAGGGAGAGTCCAGGGTCACGGCGCACCCGCGCACCCGGCGACCGGGCTCGCGCCCTCATCACTGAGCGCGCCGCACAGCTTGCGACAATCGAGGGCCTCGACGGTCTGTCTATCGGACGCCTCGCCCAAGCCACGGGCGTACCCAAGAGCAGTGTGCACGCCCTGTTCGGGTCGAAGGAGGAACTTCAGCTCTCGACCGTCCTGGCCGCACGGGCCAGCTTCATCGTCGAGGTTGTCGAACCAGCCCTCGCCGACCACAAGGCCGGCCGGGACCGCCTGCTCGCCCTATGCGAGGGCTACCTGTCCTACGTCGAGCGCCGGGTCTTCCCCGGGGGCTGCTTCTTCGTGGCGGCCTCAGCCGAGGTGGGGGGCCGAGCTGGTCGCCTCCATGACGAAGTGGCCAACATCCAACAGCAGTGGCGCGACCTCGTCTTCCGAGAAGCTCGTACTGCCGTCGAAAAAGGCCAGCTCGGCGCCGATCCCGACCAGCTCGCCTTCGAACTCGGCGCCATCCTCGCCGGGACCGACATCATCAGCGTGCTGCACGACGACCATGTCGCGATAGCACGCGCCCGAAGCGCGATCGCGAACCGCCTCACCGCCTGAGCCGATCACTGGGGACATCGCCCGCCCTGCTCCTTGCCCAGCGTCAGCCCGCTTCCGATCAACAGCCCCCTGGACCCGCCCCCGCGCGTGCCACCGCCTCCCGCACGATACCTCCAGTGGCCTGTTGCCCCGCTGCCCGCGCCCCCTGTTCCATGAACAGTGATCCCTAGCAACGAACCTTCGGGTAGAAGCCTGTTCCA
>DASQQH010000027.1:0-2538 GCA_035643555.1 Acidimicrobiales bacterium
ATGACCGAACACGATGCTCATCGGGATCGAAGGGGAGCCGTCGGGGATGATCTACACACTCGGTCATCCACACTGAGGCGGCAACGGGTACCCTCCGCAACGTGGATAGCGCTTGCCGTATCGCCGCCTCGTTGCTCGGCGATCGTCGAGGCACCGACGAAGCCCTCCCCGGACTGGGGATAATCCAGGATGCCATCCTCGATCTCCGCCCAAGGTGGCGTAGGTGCGCACGGTGTCGATCAAGGGCTCCATCAGGTTGGTGTCCGGGTCAGCCGTCGCCGTGGCGAGGTCCCGAAGGGCCCGGTCCTCCGCCGCCCGGTGCCGTCGCCGTCGCAGACGGGGCTCCCCCTGGATGTCTCCAGCCACCCGGCCCCCGCCCGGCGCTGCTCGATTGCTGGGCACGACCAGGCGCCCGCCACACCCGAGACTCCAAGACGTGGTTGTCTACCCCGCGACCCACACCGACAGGACCACGATCACCACCCTCACACGGGTCCCCTGGGAGGCTCTCACCCGGATCGTCTGCGACGTGGTGTCGCCCAGGGCCCAGCGTCATAGCCGTCAACAACCGGTCCGGTGAGGGCGATTAGCCTGATCGGCCACGAGTCTCCTCCCTGCGGCCGAGTATCGGCTGTACTCCTTTGCCCTTGCGGACTTGCTGTTGCTCGTAGCGATTGAGCACCTCCCCCCCGGATCCGAGCAGCATCCCGAAGCTGCCGAAGATAAACAGATAGGTCCCCACGGTCTGCCACTTTACGAAGAGGAACATTACGCTTCCCACCACGAAAGTGGCGTTTCCGATCGCTCCGATAATTATCTGGATGATTGGATATTCTCGGACAAACCAACGTATCCGTCGGTCCGGCCTCGGAAAGCTGGATCCATTCTCATGCATCCTCGCACGCTCCGGTTCTAGCTCCACGCTGCGGCCATATGCTGCTCCTCGGGACGGATGCTGGAGCTGATGGGAACAGCGCCCGGCCCTCTCGCCGGTACCAGGTGCCCGGGGCTCGCTGGCACTGGTGCCTTAGCGGAAACGGGAGCCGGACACGGGACCTGCAGTAAGTAGGTTCTAACAACAAGCAGGTACAACCAGCCCATCCGACATCACACAGCGGGATGAGACCACCTAACCATACCCCCGCTCCCCCCGGTTCCGCTTCACCCGAACTGGGTGAGCCTCCCTGTCATCATTGGACGAAGCCCGTGATCCCTCCCACAACCCGGAGCTTGATCCTACACGCCGCTGCAACCACCTCGACTACGTAGTCGGGCAAAGGGTACCTTCTCCTGTCAGGTGCGACATGAGCTCATTGGGGCGGTGGCTCGGCTCTTGGGCCTGTGGGCGGTGTTCGAGCTGGGACCCTTTGGCACCGATCAGCGAGCCTCAGCGGCGGACTCGCGAACTGCTGCGTCAACGTCCGATGGACGAACGTGGAGCTCCTTGGCCACTTGCTTCTCGGCCTTGAGCGCTGCCTTGTTCAGGGCCTGCTCGAGGGTGCTCTCTCCGACAACGATCAGAGCGGCCTGGCCGGTGTCGAGGACCTCACCGATCTCTTTCACGTCGGCTCGCGACATGCCACGCCAGAGATGGCCGCTGACGCCACCGACAGCGGCTCCCACCAACGTGGTGCCGATGATGGCGGGGGGAAAGGCGATCCCCACAACCGCCCCGACGGCGGCACCGCCCCATGCTCCGTGTCGGGTCGCCATCTCGTCCTTGTTGACGTGGACCTTGCCCTCCGGATCCTTGGTCACCACGGCGGCGTCGTACGTTCCGACCACGCCAGCGGAATGCAGATCCTTCAGGACGTTGTAGTCGCTGCGGGCTTCCGCTTCGTCCCGATACGTGCCCACGTAGATGAAAATGGAGTCGGGCTTGGCCATATCGTTCTCCTCATACGGACCTTGCGCTGAGGTCCACGGTACCGGGATACAGGTCGGACACCTAGGGTCGGAGGTCCCTAGTCGGCGACGGCCTGCAGCGGCTCGATTCGCCGAACAGGGGGACCAGGGGTGCGGTGTCGAAGGACGGGGCGATCGATGGGCCTTCGGCGGGGTCTCCGGTCGGAGAAGGGCCGAGGGCGGGAACCAGGCCAACCCCGGGGCTTCCATGGGCGAACTACAGGACGGTCGTCGCTCGTCTGCTTCGGTGGCGATCCCGTGACGCGGCGTCGCTGCCGGACCGCAGGGCGGTGTGCCGTCACAGGACCTCGTGAGGGCACAGGCGAACCCCAAGTGGCAACGCGACCCGTCAGGGGCAGGTAGTCGGTGTGGGGGATGGCCCCGACCGACCAGGCTCCGGGCCGGTTGGCGGTCCCGGTGTCGTCGGAGGCGCCGGGGATCACCACATCGGTGCCGACGAGGGCGTCGGGATGAGGGAGGTCCACCGGCCACCCTGGCGAGATCACCCAGGCCCGTACATGGCCGTCAACGTCGCGCCGGCCCCCAGGACCAGGTGCCACCCCCCTCCCCGCTGTCGCAGTGGCCCTCGGCGCGGCGGTACTCCGGGGTGGGCAGAATCGCCGTTCCGTCCAC
>DASQQH010000028.1:0-3253 GCA_035643555.1 Acidimicrobiales bacterium
GGGGACGCCGCCTTCTTCGCCCTGGGGGGCCTCTCGGTGAGCCCCGACCACCGCCTGCTCGCCTACACCACCGACACCGAGGGCGGGGAGCGGTTCACCCTCCGGTTCCGGGACCTCGAGAGCGGGACGACCCTGCCGGAGGTCATCGAGGACACCTACTACGGGCTGGCCTGGGCCAACGACAGCGCAACCGTCTTCTACACCAGGCCCGACCTGGCCAGCCGCCCATATCAGCTCTGGCGCCACCGGGTGGGCACCGCCCCGAGCGACGACCGCTGCGTGCACACCGAGGAGGACGAGCGGTTCTTCGTGCGGGTGCACAAGACCAAGGACGACGCCGCGGTCATCGTCTCCCTGGAGGCGGCCGTGACCACCGAGGTCCGGGTCGTGGACGCCGACGATCCCCTGGGCGAGCCCCGGGTGCTGGAGGCGCGCCGCCAGGGGATCGAGTACGAGGTCGAGCACCGGGGGGGCCAGTTCCTGATCGTCACCAACGACGGGGCCGAGAACTTCCGCCTCATGGTCGCCCCGGATCGCCGGTCAGGGCGGGCCCACTGGCGCCAGGTCCTCCCCTACGATCCGGAGGTCCGCTTGGAGGGCATCGAGGTCTTTGCCCGTCACCTGGTCCTGGTCGAGCGGGCCGAGGGCTACCGGCGGATCCGGGTGGCGAACCTGGACGCCGAGGGCATCCCTCTGGCCAGCACGCTGCGCGTCCTGGACCAGCCGGAGGCGGTGGGCACCGCCTGGCTGGGAGCGAACCTCGAGGCCGACACCACCGTCCTGCGGTACGGCTACACCTCGCTCATCACGCCGCGCTCGGTCTACGAGCACGACATGGCGACGGGTCGGACCGTCCTGCGCAAGCGCCAGCCCATCCTGGGCGGCTACGACCCCGCCACCTACCGAACCGAACGACGCTGGGCGAGGACCGAGGACGGCGAGGCGGTCCCCATCTCCCTCGTGCACCGGGCAGACGTCGACCCCGACGGCACCGCTGCCTGTCTGGTCTACGGCTACGGCTCCTACGAGGTGAGCGTCGACCCGGTCTTCTCGTCCTTGCGCCTGTCCCTCCTCGACCGGGGCGTGGTCGTCGCCATCGCCCACGTCCGGGGCGGAGGTGAGCTGGGCAGGCGCTGGTACCGGGAGGGCGCGCTGGCAACGAAGCACCACACCTTCACCGACTTCATCGCCTGCGCCCGACACCTGGTGGCCGAGGGGTGGGCCGCCCCGGACCGTCTGGTCGCCCGGGGAGCCAGCGCCGGCGGGCTGCTCATGGGGGTGGTGGCCAACCAGGCGCCGGGGTTGTTCGCCGCCATCATCGCCGAGGTGCCCTTCGTCGACTGCCTGACGACGCTGATGGACCCGAGCCTCCCCCTCACCGTGACCGAGTGGGAGGAGTGGGGCAACCCCGTGGCGGACCCCGCGGCCTACCGGACCATCAAGGCCTACTCCCCCTACGACAACGTCGGGAGCCACCCCTACCCCCGGATCCTGGCGACGGCCGGCCTGAACGACGCCCGCGTCGCCTACTGGGAACCGGCCAAGTGGGTCCAGAAGCTCCGGGCCTGCGCACCGGACGCCACGGTCCTGTTGCGGACCGAGCTCGGTGCCGGACACCAGGGGCCCTCAGGCCGCTACGACGCCTGGCGGGACGAGGCCGTCATCACCGCCTTCATCCTGGACGCCATGGGCCTTGCCAACGCCGGGGCGGCCCTGGAGGGGTCAGGCTGAGGGTCCGCCGCTCGGCTGGAAGGTGAGGTTGTAGGGCGAGCTGGCGCCGGCGGGAAGCTGCACCGGGCCCCCGTTCACCGCGAGCTGGAGGGCCTTGAGGTTGCCGATCCTGAGCCACAGCGACCCGGTGGCCCCGAAGGACCGGGAGGCGCCCGTCGGCAGCGTCCCCTCGTAGAGCACGGGGCCACCGGCGCCCGCCCGCGCCTCCACCCAGCACCGCCCGCTGGTCGTCACCGCGATCACCGCTGGGCCCGGGGGCAGGTGGTAGGTGGCGCCGGCGGCGCTCGAGGAGACGGCCCGGAGGGTCGCCTTGTGCCGCGACGCCGCCGGCTGGCCCTGGCTGGACTGGGTGCCGGTCACGGCCAGGGCGGTCACCGTCCCGGTCACCGCCAGGACCAGGACCGTCGCCGCGGCGACCAGGCCCCGCTTGTGGGCCGCCGGCAGCCGCCCGGCCCCGGCGGGCGTCCGGACTCGTCGATGGGCTCCCCGCCGCTGCTCCGGGGCGGAAGCGGCCCCCCCGCTCGGCGGCTCTCCCTCGGCCTCCTCCCCGGCGACCGGAGGCTCCTCGGTGGACCCGGGCCCGGCGGCGACGATCCCCTCGGCATCCTCTCCGGCGACCTCAGGCTCCTCGACCGGGGCCAGCCCGGCGACGGCCTCCGGAGCGTCCTCCTGGACCCCCCCGTGCAGCCCGGTCAGCTCCGGCCCGGTCTCCTCGGGAGCCCGGGCCTCCTCGAGGGCCCCGACCTCACCCTCCTCGGAACCCCCGGTGGCCCCGGCTGCGACCTCGGGGCCGCCCTCGGCTCCCCGAGCACCCCCGTCGACATCGGCGACAGGGTCCTCGACATGGGCGACAGGGTCCTCGACGCCGGGACCGGGCTCGCTCGCCGTGGAACTGGGGCCGTCATCGGCCCCCTGGCCTTTTGGGAGCCCGTCCCCCCGCGATGGCCCCGGGACCGCCGACGACTCCCGCCCGGCGTGTGCGCCCGGATGGCCCTCGGCCACCTGGGCGCCCCGATGTGCGGCCTCCTGGTGGGCGGCCTGGACGTCGTCCGCCGGGGGCGGCTCGATCGAGACGGGGCCGATCCACAGGATGCCCGTGTCGTCCCGGTTCGCCAGCAGCCGCGGCGGCAGGACGGTCGGGGTGGGGGCGAGGGTCGAGCGACCCGGGCCGACGGCCTCCTGGTCCGGGGCGTCCGATCCGGCCGCTGGCTCATCAGGCTCCTCGGACGCCGCAGCGACCTGGTCGCCAGGGAACCCACCGACCTCGGCGGCGTCCTCCCGGGGACCCCAGGGGGAGGCCTCGATCGGCCCGTGGTCGGGGCCAGCACCAACGTGGGCGGCGTCCCCCTCGCCCGCCGGGCCCGCCTCCCCGGCTGGGCTGCCCAGGAGGACCCCCCCCGTGGTGCCACCGGACGGCCTCGCCAGGGGCCAGGCCTCCGCCTCCTGCGGCCGGGCCACCCCACCGGTCCCCGGTGCCGGCGCCTGGCGTCGGGAGGACCGGCGCCGATGCCGGCCGCCGCCG
>DASQQH010000029.1:0-2663 GCA_035643555.1 Acidimicrobiales bacterium
TGGAAGCGGCGCCGGGGTTCATGGTGGTGGGCGCCGCCAATCCCTTCGACGACGTCGGCACGGCCAGGCTGTCCCGCGGGCTGCTCGACCGTTTCCTGGTGGTCGAGATCGACTATCAGCCCCGAGACGAGGAGATCGAGATCGTCCGCCGGCGCACGGGCGCCGAGCTCCCCCGGCTGTGCGCCCTGGCGGTCGATCTGGCCCGGCGGACCCGGGGACACCCCGAGCTCCGCCACGGCGCCTCGGTGCGTGCGGCCATCGACCTGGTGGGCCTCGTGGCTGCCCACCTGGACCAGGCGGGGCCCGGGGGAAGGCCCCAGATGCCAGCAGCGGGAATGCCCCTTGGGGTCCATCTGGACCGGGAGGAGTTGCGGGCGCTGGTCTGCGCCGCGTTCGTCGGGCGGGTCAGGCCCCGCCCGACACTCGAGCGCTCGGTGTGCGACCTGGTCATGGACCTTTTCGACGGCCTGGTCCAGGAGACCCTCGCCGGCGACCTGGACGCGGCCTTTGTGGTCTCGGGGGTGCGGGGGCCCGGCGTGGACGACGAGAAGGGGTCGGGGGCTGGGGACCGCGACGATGAGGCCCTGGCCGAGGGAGGGCAGGGGAGCGAGGGCCAGGCCCCGGAGGAGGCGCGGCGAGACCAGGTTCCGGGGCTCGAGCGCCCCGGGGGCACTGACACCCCGGGGCCGTCCCGATCGGTGCCCATGGTGTCCCGCAGCCAGCCTCCCGCCCGGGGGCAGCTCCGGGAGGCCTTCGACACACCCGCCGAGGCGCCCCTGGCCTCCCTGGAGGAGGTCATCCGTCGCGCCGCGGAGCTGACCCTGGCCCTCCGGGGCGACCTCGACCACCGGCGCCCGGTTGGGGCGGGCCGGTGGTTGCACGCGGCCCCCTGGGCACCGGGGGGTCCCGGCACCCTGGACGTCGCCACCACGCTCGCCACCTACGTGGCCCGGGCGGGCGACATCCGGGGGTCGGATCTGACCGTCCTGCAGCGGGCGCCAGAGCAGGTCGACTACCTGATCATCGTGGATCACTCCGGGTCCATGGTGGGGCGCAAGCTGGGGCTCGCCGCGGTGATGGCCGGGGTGGTGGCCCAGCTGAGCGCCACGGGGCGAGCCCGCTACGGCGTGGTGGCCTTCGACGAGAACCTGACCACGCTCAAGGCCCTGGACGCCGAGGAGGACGTGGCCGACGTCGTGGAACGGATTCTGCGCCTGCCCGAGGGGAAGGCGACGGACCTCGCCGCGGCTCTCCGGGTGGCGACCGAGATCACCGGGGCACTGCCGGGGGCCTCGGAGAGCGTGCTCATCAGCGACTGCATGCCCACCCGGGGGACGACGGGCTTCGAGGGGCTGGCGGCACTGGCCCGGCGGGTTCCCTCCCTGCACATCTGCTATATCGACGAGCCCCTGCCGGCCATCCAGCTGTTCGGGTCCGGCCCGGCGCTCAACCTCTACCAGTGGTGGGCCCGGCGCTGGGTGGGCGACGACCGGGTCCACACGGTGGAACACCCCGATGAGCTGGGGGACGTGATGCAGCGTATCTCCACCGTCCAAGAAGGGGGACTGACGTGACGACAGACGTGGTGGCCGAGCACGAACCGAGTGAGGAGGGCCGGGGGGAAGCCTGGCCCGCCGCCATCCCGATCACGCTGCGGGTGAATGGGGTCCGCGCCCAGGTCCTGGCCGCCCCGGACCGATCGCTGGTGGACGTGCTGCGCGACGACCTCGGCCTGACCGGCACCAAGCGGGCCTGCAACGAGGGGGAGTGCGGATCTTGCTCCGTCCTGGTGGCGGACAAGCTGGTGAATGCCTGCCTGCTCCCGGCGGTGGAGGCCCAGGGTACCGAGGTCCTCACCATCGAGGGCCTGGCGGAAGACGGCCGCCTGGATCCGGTGCAGGAAGCCTTCGCCACCCATTTCGCCGCCCAGTGTGGCTACTGCACCCCCGGGATGATCATGGCGGCAAAGGCCCTCCTGGCCGAGAACCCCCACCCCACCGAGGAGGAGATCCGCCAGGCCATCCGGGGGAACCTGTGCCGGTGCACAGGCTACGCCCGGATCGTGGAGGCCATCCGGGCCGCCTCAGGCCAGGAGGTCACCCACGCCTACCGGGCGAGCACCCACCCGGTCGTCGGCCAGCCCCTGCCCCGCATCGACGCTCGGGAGAAAGTCACCGGCAAGGCCCCCTACGCCTACGACATGGCACTCCCCGGCATGGTCTACGGGGACATTCTGCGCAGCCCCGTCGCTCATGCCCGGATCCGGCGCATCGACACCACCCGGGCCGCGGCCGCTGCTGAGGTCGTGGCGGTCCTCACCCAACAGGACATGCCCCAGGCCCGATTCGGCGCCTTCACCCAGGACGAGACGGCCCTGGCCGACGGGGTCGCGCGCTACGTGGGCGAGGGCGTGGCGGCGGTGATCGCCACGTCCGAGGAGGGGGCTCGGCGAGCCCTGGAGCTGATCGAGGTCGACTACGAGCCCCTGCCCGTGGTCGTGCACCCCGAAAGGGCCATGGAGGAAGGCGCCCCGCAACTCCACCCTGGCGTCGAGCGCAACATTGTGGCCCACAACCGGGTGGTTGGTGGTGACGTGGACCAGGGATTCGCCGAGGCGGACGTGGTCTTCGAGGACCGGGTCGAGACCTCCCGGCAGTGCCACG
>DASQQH010000030.1:0-2068 GCA_035643555.1 Acidimicrobiales bacterium
GGCCATGGCCCCGTTGAGCTTGTTGAGGCCGTGGATGATCTGGTCGATGGCCGCGGTGTGGCTGGCGTAGCCGGAGACCACCGTGTCCAGGTTCCCCAGCAGGGCGTGGAGCTGGGGGCCCTTGCCCCCGTAGCCCACGGCCCCCTCGTGGATGATGTTGGAGAGCTCGCTGGTGCTGATGGACCCGAACACGTTGCTCCCGGCCTGGACCAGCTGCTCCAGGCCCGGCTCCATGGAGGTGTCCTGGATGACCGCCCCGTTCCCGAGCGGCGGGCCGCCGCTTCCCTGGGGCTCCAGGTCGACCACGTCCTGGCCGAGGAGGGTGGGCCGGCGGACCACCGCCTTGACGTCGGCGGGGACCTGGGCCGAGGCGGGGATGGCCATGGTCACCCGTGCCTTGTAGCCCTTGGCAAGCTTGACCGAGGTCACCTTGCCCGTCCGCACCCCTGACACCTGCACCGGGGCCCCGGCCACCAGATCCCCCACGTTGGCAAAGGTCGCCGACACCCGCTCGGTCGATGGGCTCCCGCTGGCCGTGCTGGCCGAGCACCCGGCCAGCACGGCCCCGGCCGCCACCGCGACGGCCGCCACCCGGAGCAGCCGGGACCGGTGCCACCAGCCCCGTCCCCGGGAACCACCCCGGGGAACGGAGCGCACGCCCGACGTACCCGCCGCCGCGCTCACGGCAGGAGCCCCCCGCTCGAACCCGGGGCGTTGAACAGGGGGGGCAGGGGTGGCAGGGGGGACCCCCCCGGTGGCGGCGTGGACGGTGGCGGCGTGGACGGTGGGGTGGTGGACGGTGGGGTGGTGGTCGTGGTGGTCGAGGACGGTGGCGGGGTCGACCGGGACTTGGCCGGGGGCCCCTGGCCGGTCTGGTTGGCGATCTGGTGCCGGGCGGCCGGGGAGAGGCCGGGGATGCGGTTGAGACCCAGGGCCAGCAGCTCCTGGGGGGTGATCGTCTTGCCGTTGGACAGCTTGGGGATCAGCTGGAGGACCGGGTCGAAGAACCCCGAGTTCGGGTTGCCGCACCGCTTGAGGGTCTGGATGGTCTGGGGGGACAGCCCGGAGGAGTGGTGGGCGTACAACCGGCGGCACACCCCCGCCAGGTCGTCCCTGATCCGGGCCTCAACCAGGGCCTCGGTGGTGCCGTTGTTGCTCTCGAGGCCCAGGCGGAGCCAGTTGTGCTGGGCGGAGTACACCCGGGGGGCACCGGAGAACAGCTTGACCTCGGCCCCCAGGGTCTGGTCGATGTTGCTCAGGTTGCGGTCGAGGGTCCGACCGGAGGTGGTGATGACCGACAGGTCGTTCTTCAGCCCGGGCAGGTTGGGGGCGAGCAGGCTGTTCACCTGGGAGAAGGCCCGGTTGAGGTTGTCGATGGTCCCCCCCAGCTGGGCGCCGTTGGCGTCCAGGGTCCCGGTGACCGCGTTGTAGTTGTTGAGCAGCTGGGTGATCGCCTGGTCCCGGGTCTTGAGGGTGCCCGTAAGGCGGGCCAGGGAGCCGTTGAGCTGGCCCAGCTGGTTGCCCTTGGCCGCCAGCAGGGCGAAGGTCCCCGCCGCGTTGTGGAGCAGGGAGTTGAGTTTTTGGCCCTGGCCGTTCAGCACCTGGGCCAGGTTGGTGACCACGTCGGACACGTTCTTGGGATTGATGTTGCCCAGGTAGTTCTTGAACGCGGAGAGGAACTGGTCCACGGTGACGGGCACGCTGGTGCGGGCAAGGGGCAGGTTCGCCCCGGCCGCCAGCCGGGGCCCGCCGGTGTAGGCGGGGGTGAACTCGATATAGCGCTGCCCCAGGACCGACTCCCCGATCACGTTGGCGTCCGCGCCCGCCGGGAGGGGGTACTTCTTGTCGATCCGCATGGTGGCAACCACCTGCTTGCCCTCGTTGTGGACCTTGGCCAGCTTGCCGATCTTCACCCCCCGCTCGGTCACCGGGATCCCCTGGTACAGGCCCCGCCCGTCGGCGAAGTGGGCCGACACGTCGTAGGTCCCCCCGCCCACGAGGGAACAGGCGCTGGCCGCCAACGACACCAGCACGCCTGCCAGCAGCACCGAGGCGAGCCCGAGGCGTC
>DASQQH010000031.1:0-2460 GCA_035643555.1 Acidimicrobiales bacterium
CGGTCGGGGATCGAGGCCCTCGAGGCGCACCTGGAGGAGGTGGGCGTGCCGGGCGGGACCGCCTACAACCCCGGGTGGCAGGAGGCCCTCAACCTGGAGAACCTCCTCGTGGTGGCCAGGCTGGTGGTGGCCAGCGCCACCGAGCGCACCGAGAGCCGGGGCTCGCACTTCCGGGCCGATCACCCCGCCCGCAACGACCACGACTGGCTGGCCCGGGTGACCACCCGCCTGGCCGAGGGCCAGGTGGTGGTGGGCACCGAGCCCGTGGCGCTCGGCAGGCTCCACCCCCGGGAGCTCGAGGTGGCGGGGTGAGCGAGGTCCGGTGGCGCCCGGTCCACCAGGGCGGCCACCTCTACAGCCACATCGTGGCCCAGATCCGCCAGCTCATCGAGGACCAGGCCCTCCGCCCCGGCGACCAGCTGCCACCCGAGCGCGAGCTGGCCCAGCGCCTCGGGGTGAGCCGGGCCTCGGTGCGGGAGGCGGTGAAGACCCTCGAGGCCCGCGGCTACCTGGACGTCCGCCACGGCCGGGGGGTGTCGGTGCGGGCCCGGGAGCCGATGGGCGACACCCTCCGGGCGGAGCTCGCCGGGCGGGAGGTGGGGCTGCGGGACCTCTTCGCCATGCGGGAGGTCCTCGAGGTCCCCGCCGCCGGCTGGGCCGCGGCCGGCGCCGGGCCCGGCCAGGTGGCCGAGCTCGACGGCAAGGTCGAGGAGCTGGTCCACCAGGCGACCAGGGACGCCCCGGACTTCGCCACCCTGCGCCGGCTGGACGCCGGGCTCCACCTGCACATCGCCGAGGTCGCCGGCAACCCGTTCCTGTGGCGGACCATGGGCGTGCTCCACGAGATGCTCAACGCCAGCATGGAGACCACGCTCGTGATCCCCGGCCGCCTGGCCCGGTCGGCCCGGGACCACCGCCGCATCCTGAAGGCGATCGCGGCCGCCGATTCCCAGGGCGCCCGGCGCGCCATGCGGGACCACATCCGCGGCGCCGAGGCCGCCGCCATGGCCCGCCTGGCGGCCGAGGACGGCCACCTCCGATGACCGCCCTCCAGGCCTTCCGGCGGGACACGACCTGGCGCCGGGCGGGCTTCGTGGTCCAGCGGGCCTCGGGCCTCGGGGTCCTTGCCTTCCTGGTGCTCCACGTCGGGGACACCTCCCTGGTGGTCCTCGACCCCTCCGCCTACAACGCCGTGGTGGCCCTCTACAAGAAGCCCGTGTTCGACGCCGTCGAGATCGCCCTGGTCGGGCCGCTGATCTTCCACGCCTTCAACGGGCTGCGCATCGTGGTCCAGGACCTGTGGGCCGGGTGGGTCGACCACCAGGCGGTGATGCTCCGGGCGACCTACGCCACCACGGTGGCGGCGTGGGTGGTGTTCGCGTACTTCATGGCGGTGAAGTGATGGGCGCTGCCGGTGTCGAGGCCAACGTCCCCCCCGCGGCCCCCCGTGCCCCGACGGGCTCGGCCCGGGCCCGCCTCGAGTCCTGGGCCTGGCTCTACATGCGCCTCTCGGGGGTCCTGTTGTTGTTCCTGGTCCTCGGCCACCTCTTCGTCATCCGCGTCCTCGACGGCCTCAACCAGGTGGACCTCGGGTTCGTCACCCTGCGGTGGGCGGGCCTCGGATGGCGCTCCTACGATCTCGCCATGCTGGTCCTGGCCATGGTCCACGGGACCAACGGGCTCCGGGGGCTCGCCTACGAGCACGTCCCCCGCCGGGTGCGGTCGTGGCTGCTCCCCCCCGCCTACGCGGTGTGCCTGGCCGCCACGGCGCTCGGCACCTACGTCATCGCCGTCTTCTCCCGGCCGCTGTGAGCGCCACCGTCGCCGCCGCGGACCTGGCCGACTTCGTCGGTGCGGTGCTCACGGGGCTGGACGTCCCCGAGGCCGACGCGGCGACCGTCGCCCGGTGCCTGGTCGCCGCCGAGCTCGAGGGGCACGCCTCCCACGGCGTCATCCGGCTCCCCTTCTACGCCGACCGGCTGCGCCTGGGGCTGATCACCCCACGCCCCCGGTTCACCGTGACCCGGACCCGGGCGGCGGCGATCACCCTGGACGCGGGCAACGCCCTCGGCCCGGTCGCCGCCACCAGGGCCATGGACGTGGCGGCCGAGGCCGCTCTCGAGGCCGGCCTCGGCATGTGCGCGGTGCGGGCGAGCAACCACATCGGGGCCCTCGGGGCCTACGTCAGGCAGGCCGCCGACGCCGGCCTGATCGGCCTGGCCCTCACCAACACCCCCCCGGCCCTGGCCCCCCCGGGGGGCCGGGCGCCCTACCTGGGCACCAACCCCGTCGCGGCCGCCGTCCCCACCTCCCACCATCCCCTGGTGATCGACCTGGCGACCAGCCAGACCGCCCGGGGCCGCATCCTGAGCGCGGCCCGGACCGGGGACCTGATCCCCCCCGGGTGGGCCCTGGACGCCGACGGGGCACCCACCACGGACCCCGGCGCGGCACTGGAGG
>DASQQH010000032.1:0-3513 GCA_035643555.1 Acidimicrobiales bacterium
TCCGGGCTCACGATCTCCATCGGGGACGTGACCACGCCCCCCGAGAAGGAGACCATCCTCGACCGCTACGAGCGGGAGGCCAAGAAGACCGAGACCCAGTTCCGCCGGGGCATCATCACCGACGACGAGCGCCGGCAGAAGGAGATCGAGATCTGGACCTCGGCCAACTCCGAGGTGGGCCGGATCATGGAGCGCACCCTGTCCTCCAAGTTCTTCAACCCCCTGGACATGATGGTGGACTCCGGGGCCCGGGGGAACTCCCAGCAGATCCGCCAGATCGCCGGGATGAAGGGCCTGGTGTCCAACCCCCGGGGCGAGATGATCCCCCGGCCCATCAAGTCCTCCTTCCGGGAGGGCCTGTCGGTGCTGGAGTACTTCATCTCCACCCACGGTGCCCGCAAGGGCCTGGCCGACACGGCGCTTCGGACCGCGGACTCGGGCTATCTCACCCGCCGACTGGTGGACGTGGCCCAGGAGCTCATCGTCCGCGGCGACGACTGCGGCACGACCCGAGGGATCTGGGTGGAGGACGTGGTCGCCGACCAGCCGGGCCGTCGCTCCTACCTGGAGACCCGGGCCCTCGGCCGGATGCTGGCCGAGGCGGTCGTGCTCTCCACCGGGGAGCACTACGAGGCCGGCCACATCCTCTTGGACCGGGATCTCGACGTGCTCCAGGGTGACCCCGACGTCACCCGGGTCAGGGTCCGCTCGGTGCTCACCTGCGAGGCCGAGCACGGGGTCTGTGGCGCCTGCTACGGCCAGTCGCTCGCCACCGGGCGCCTCATCGAGCTCGGTGAGGCGGTGGGGGTCATCGCCGCCCAGTCCATCGGGGAGCCGGGGACCCAGCTCACCATGCGGACCTTCCACACCGGGGGCATCGTGGGGGAGGACATCACCCACGGCCTGCCCCGGGTGGTGGAGCTGTTCGAGGCCCGCACCCCCAAGGGGGCGGCCGTGCTGGCCCGTACCTCGGGCCAGGTCCGGGTGACCGAGGAGGAGAACGGCCGGCGCATCACGATCGTGGGCGACGACGGCTACGAGGACACCTACAACGTCTCCACCCGGGTGCACCTGGAGGTGCGCGACGGGGACGAGATCCGGGCCGGCGATCCCCTGGTCGAGGGCCCCAAGGATCCCAAGGAGCTGCTCGAGATCAAGGGGATCAGGGAGACCCAGCAGTACCTGGTGGAGGAGGTCCAGAAGGTCTACCGGGACCAGGGGGTCTCCATCCACGACAAGCACATCGAGCTGATCGTGCGCCAGATGCTGCGACGGGTCTCGGTGGCCGAGCCCGGCGACTCCGCCTTCCTCCCCGGCGAGCGGGTGGACGCCCGCCGCTACGCCGAGGTCAACCGTGGCCTGGTGACGACGGGCAAGCGACCCGCCGAGGGCCGCCCGGAGCTGATGGGCATCACCAAGGCCTCCCTCGCCACCGACTCGTGGCTGTCGGCCGCCTCCTTCCAGGAGACGACCAGGGTCCTCACCGAGGCGGCCATCGAGGGCCGCTCGGACCAGCTCTTCGGCCTGAAGGAGAACATCATCATCGGCAAGCTGATCCCGGCGGGGACCGGTATGGGCCGCTACCGCAGCATCGACGTGGAGGCCCCCGAGGCCGAGCGTCTGTCGTTCTGGTCCTCCGAGCTGGAGGGCGAGACCGAGGACCTTGCCGCCTGGTTGCGGGACATGGGCACCTCCGGCGGGGAAGCCGCCGAGGAGGCGTCCCCGGAGTGGCTGCACGCTCCCTCGGGTGAGGACGAGTCGGCCTAGGGGTCCGGGGGGACCGCTCGTCGGGCGCCGCCGGCTATGCTGTCCGGTCGCGCCCGGCGGGCCGCCGGGGGCCCTGGTGTCCGCCCGGAGGGGGCCGCCGGGGCAGGGGCCCGCCGCCCGGGTGCGGTAAGGGTCGATTCGTTCGTCGTCGGAAGGTCCAGGGTGCCCACGATCGCTCAGCTCGTCCGGACGGGACGCCAGTCGAAGACGTCCAAGACCAGGACCCCGGCGCTGCGGGGCGCGCCCCAGCGTCGCGGGGTGTGCACCCGCGTCTACACCAACACCCCCAAGAAGCCGAACTCCGCCCTGCGCAAGGTGGCTCGGGTCCGGCTCACCAGCGGGATCGAGGTGACCGCCTACATCCCCGGGGTGGGACACAACCTCCAGGAGCACTCGATCGTCCTGGTCCGCGGGGGACGGGTGAAGGACCTGCCCGGCGTCCGCTACAAGATCGTGCGGGGCACCCTGGACGCCTCGGGCGTGCGGGACCGCAAGCAGGCCCGCAGCCGGTACGGGGCCAAGAGGGAGGGCTGAGATGCCGCGCAAAGGCCCCGCCCCGCGCCGGGAGCTGGCGCCCGACCCCGTCTACCGGTCGGTGCTGGTGACCCAGCTGGTCAACAAGGTGCTGTCCCGGGGGAAGCGGACCCTCGCCGAGGGGATCGTGTACCAGGCCCTCGACACCGTGCGGGACCGCAGCGGTGGGGAGCCCATCGCCGTGCTCAAGCGCGCGGTGGACAACACCCGCCCCGAGCTGGAGGTGCGCAGCCGGCGGGTCGGGGGCGCCACCTACCAGGTTCCCGTCGACGTCCGGCCCCGGCGGGCGGGGACCCTCTCGGTCCGGTGGCTGGTGGGCTACGCCCGCCAGCGGCGGGAGAAGACCATGTCGCAGCGGCTGGCGGCCGAGCTCATGGATGCCGCCAACGGCGTGGGGGCCGCGGTGAAGCGCCGGGAGGACCTCCACAAGATGGCGGAGTCGAACAAGGCCTTCGCCCACTATCGTTGGTAGGGCGCTGACCACCAGCGGCGCTCGGGGCCGGGGGAGGACGTCCTGGTCGCGGGGCCGTTCGTCGGAGCCGGTCGCCCCGACCTCTACCCTTTCGAGAAGAGAACGACCATGCCTGCTGCCCCGACCACCCTCCGCCAGTACCCGCTGCCCAGGACCCGGAACATCGGGATCATGGCCCACATCGACGCGGGCAAGACCACCACGACCGAGCGGATCCTCTACTACACGGGGCGGAACTACAAAATCGGGGAGGTCCACGAGGGCGCGGCCACGATGGACTGGATGGCCCAGGAACAGGAGCGGGGCATCACCATCACCTCGGCGGCCACCACCACCAAGTGGAAGGACATCTGGATCAACGTCATCGACACGCCCGGGCACGTCGACTTCACGGTCGAGGTGGAGCGGTCCCTGCGGGTTCTGGACGGTGCGGTGGCCCTGTTCGACGCGGTGGCCGGCGTCGAGCCCCAGAGCGAGACGGTCTGGGTCCAGGCGAACAAGTACCACGTCCCCCGGATCTGCTTCGTCAACAAGATGGACCGGATCGGGGCCAACTACGAGCGCACGGTGGCCATGATCCGGGACCGCCTGGGGGCCACCCCGGCGGTCATCCAGCTGCCCATCGGGGTGGAGTCGGGCTTCCGGGGGTGTGTCGACCTCATCGGCATGAAGGCCCTCATCTGGGAGGAGGGCATGGGGGAGAAGTGGTCCGTGGAGGAGATCCCCCCCGAGCTGAAGGA